>JACRMO010000205.1 GCA_016214925.1 Gammaproteobacteria bacterium | reverse complement strand
CCAACGAAGTTTGTTTCGCAACGCTGCAATACGATCAACCCTGGACGCTTGAGAATTATCTCAAGACCGGCGGCTATCAGGCGTGGAAGAAGATCCTCGCCGAGAAGACGCCGCGTGAAGCGATCATCGACGAGGTCAAGAAATCCTGTCTGCGTGGTCGCGGCGGCGCGGGTTTCCCGACTGGCCTGAAGTGGAGCTTCATGCCGCGCATGGCGCCGGTGCAGAAATACATCGTCTGCAACTCCGACGAATCCGAGCCGGGCACCTGCAAAGATCGCGACATTTTGCGCTTCAATCCGCATGCGCTGATCGAGGGCATGGCCATCGGCGGTTATTCCATCGGCGCGACCATCGGCTACAACTACATGCGCGGCGAGTTCCATCACGAACCCTTCGAGCGTTTCGAGGCCGCGTTGAAAGAGGCCTATGCCGCCGGCCTGCTGGGCAAGAACATTCAGGGCTCCGGTATCGACTTCGATCTCTACAGTTATCTTGGCGCCGGTGCCTATATCTGCGGCGAAGAGACTGCGTTGTTGAATTCAATGGAAGGCAAGAAGGGCCAGCCGCGCTTCAAGCCACCGTTCCCGGCCAACTTCGGTCTGTACGGCAAGCCGACCACTATCAATAACACCGAGAGCCTTGCTTCGGTGCCGGCGATTATGCGCAACGGCGCCGAGTGGTTTTTGAATCTGGGCAAGCCGAACAACGGCGGCAGCAAAATCTTTTGCGTGTCCGGGCATGTGAACCGCCCCGGCAACTATGAAATTCCGATGGGTACGCCGTTCAAGGATCTGTTGGAGTTGGCCGGTGGCGTGCGCACTGGGCACAAATTGAAAGCGGTCATTCCCGGCGGTTCGTCCATGCCGGTGATGCCGGCGGAACTGATGATGGACCTGACTATGGACTACGATTCGCTGTCCAAGGCCGGTACCGCGCTGGGCTCCGGCGGCCTGATCGTGATGGACGATTCCACCTGCATGGTGAAGGCACTGATGCGCATCTCGCGTTTCTATTACGCCGAGTCCTGCGGCCAGTGCACGCCGTGTCGTGAAGGCACGGGCTGGATGTACCGTGTCATCAAGCGCATTGAGGAAGGGCAGGGCCGGCCGGAAGACATCGACCTGTTGGTGAATGCCGCCGGACAGATCGAGGGCCACACCATTTGTGCGTTCGGCGATGCCGCGGCCTGGCCGGTACAGAGCTTCCTCAAGCATTTTCGCCATGAATTCGAATACCACGTCGAGCACAAGCGCTGCATGGTCGGCAGTGCAGACATCAGCAAGGGAGCCGCGGCATGAGCGCCACGCCAAACCTTCCCGCCGACGATCAGATCACCGTCGAGATCGACGGCCAGCCGTACAAGGCGCGCAAGGGCCAGATGATCATCGAGGTCACGGATGCCAACGGCATCTCTGTGCCGCGCTTCTGTTATCACAGCAAACTGCCCATCGCCGCCAATTGCCGCATGTGTCTGGTGCAGGTAGAGAAGGCTCCCAAGCCGCTGCCGGCCTGCGCCACGCCGATCGCCGATGGCATGAAGATTCAGACCCAGTCCGACTATGCGCGCAAGGCGCAGAAGGCGGTGATGGAATTCCTGCTGATCAATCATCCGCTGGATTGTCCGATCTGCGATCAGGGCGGCGAGTGCGAATTGCAAGATCTCGCCTTGGGTTATGGTCGCGATGTGTCGCGCTTCGCCGAGACCAAACGCGTGGTGAAAGATAAGAACATCGGCCCGCTGATCTCCACCTGCATGACCCGTTGCATTCACTGCACGCGCTGCGTGCGCTTCCTGGATGTGATCGCCGGGCAGAAGGAACTCGGCGGCACCGGGCGCGGCGAGAATGTCGAAATCGGCACCTATGTCGAACGTGCCATCGAATCCGAGATGTCCGGCAACGTCATCGACGTGTGTCCGGTCGGAGCACTGACCTCCAAGCCGTTCCAATACACGGCGCGCGCCTGGGAGTTGCAGCAGACGCCGAGCGTCGCACCGCACGATTGCGTCGGCTCCAATCTCTATCTGCACAGCCGCCGCGGCGAAGTCATGCGCGCGGTGCCACGCGACAACGAAGAACTCAACGAGGTCTGGCTGTCCGACCGCGACCGTTTCGCCTACCAGGGCCTGGCGCATGCGGAACGACTCACCCAACCGCAGCGCAAGCTCAACGGCCAATGGGGCACTGCGCTGGCGACGATCTAGGTATATTGGTGAGTCCGACTGCGACGTTGGAAGAAGCCTATTTGCTGGCACGCGTCGCCGAAGGATTGGGTTGCTCGAATATCGACCACCGTCTGCGGCAGACGGATGTCTCCGATCAGAACAGTTTGCCGTTGCATCCCTGGCTGGGCGGCGCACTCGCCGATCTGGAAACCTGCGATGCCGTGCTGCTGGTTGGCGCCAATCCGCGCAAGGAGGCGCCGATTATCGCGCACCGTCTGCGCAAGGCCAGCCTCGTCGGCGCGCGCGTGTTCGCCGTCAATCCGATTGCGTATGACTTCAATTTCGCCGTTGCCGATCAGATCGCCGTGAAGCCCTCGGCGATGATCGCGGAACTGGCGGCCGTGACCGCGGCCGCGTTGAAGATCCGCGGCGCCAGCGCCCCGGCCGAATTGCAAACCGTATTGAACACCGCACAGATCACGTTACGCCATCAGGCGATTGCGCAGGCCATGTGCGCCAGCGCGCGCGGTCACGTGCTGTTGGGATTGAATGCCGCGATGCATCCGGCCGCCAGCGCGTTGCGCGCCCTGGCCAGCCTGCTGGCGGAAACCGCGACGCTGCGTTTGGGTGTATTGTCCGACGGGCCGAATGGCGCGGGCGCGTGGTTGGCCGGTGCCGTGCCGCATCGCGCCGCCGCCGGTGCGGCACGCGTACGCGCGGGGCTGTCTGCGCAGGCGATGTTGGAGACGCCGCGCAAGGCCTATGTATTGTTCGGCTGCGAACCCGAGGCCGATTTCGCCGATTCGGCCAAGACGCAACAGGCGTTGAGTGCCGCGCAATTCGTGGTCGGCATGGGGGCTTTCGCTTCGGCAAGCTTGCGCGAACACGCGCATATCCTGCTGCCGATCGCGCCGTTCAGCGAGACTTCTGGCACGTTTGTTAATGTCGAAGACCGCTGGCAGAGTTTCGCTGGCGCGGTAGCTCCACTGGGCGAGGCGCGGCCGGGTTGGAAGGTGTTGCGCGTGCTCGGCAATCTGCTGGACCTGAGTGCTTGCGAGTATCAGAGTACCGAAGCGGTGCGCGATGAACTGCGCAGCCTGGTCGGCGAACAGCGCCCGAGTCATGCGCGTGTGAGTATTGAGGTGAACGTGCCTGGCGCAAATGGCGGACTGGAACGTGTTGGCGACGTGCCTTTGTACGCAGTCGATGCACTGGTGCGTCGCGCGCCCGCCTTGCAGGCGACTGCGGACGGTGCGGATGCAGCGGTGCGTATCAACGCGGCCGAGGCGACACGCTTGGGTCTGAACGCGAAGGCACGGGTCACGCAAGGCGCGGCCGAAGCGGTCCTGCCGGTGGTGCTCGATGCGCGCGTGCCGGACGGTGCGGTATGGATTGCGTCAGCCAGGCCGGGCAGTGCGCAGGGTAATGTAAGTCTGGGCGCGGCCTTCGGCCCTGTCGAACTCAAACCAGCCTAACGATAACGGATAACACGGCGGACAAGCATGTTGGATGCACTTCTCCAAGTCGTTCTGATACTGGTCAAGATCGTCGCGATC
>JACRMO010000218.1 GCA_016214925.1 Gammaproteobacteria bacterium | reverse complement strand
CGCTCGCGTCCGTGAAGACGGCCACCGATCTGAAGTGGGTCTGGCGTGACACCGAAGATATGTTGACAGAAGCCGAGGCCGCCGCGGCGGCCGGTGACGATGCCAAGGCGGCGAAGCTGGCGAAGAAGGCCAAGGCCGAGGCCGATGGTGCTGTGAACCAGTACTATCTCGAAAAGGCCAAACCCATGTTGGCGTCGCTGCAAGCCAAACGTGGTCTGACCGACTTCCAGAAGAGCATGGTGCAGGATGCGGCGACAGCAGTGGCCAATGCCGAGGGCAAGAAGGCCTACGACATCGTCAGTCCCCCCTGAATCCGGGCGGCTGCAGCCAATAAAAAAGGGACCCATCTGGGTCCCTTTTTTATTGGCATGTCTTTATTCCATCACTTCATAGCTGAAGCGATCGAAGCCGCCACCGCTTTCCAGCAGATACTCGCAGCGGATCTGCCGGCTTTGTTCGGCCTGGCGCAGTTCGAGAATCGCCTTATTCCGGAACACGCCCTTGGGGGTAATCAGTGTCAGCAGACGCTGACCGCTGGCGAGCGACAGGTCGCTCTTGAGTGCGGCGTGGTGCTGTTGCGCGGCGCCGGTCGTCGCACGCACCGCGACCGGCTGGCTGTTGCGCGCCACATATTGCACGCCGATTTCCGTGCCCGCGGCCTCTAGGTTTTGCAGCCAGCGCACCACGCCGACCAGCCAGTCGCGGCTTGCGTCAGTGCCGCTGCCGGGCGCGTTGATGATGACGAGTTGCCCGACCCGCAGCCCCAGGCCATGCAGCCGTTCGAGATGCACGGCCAATCCGCCGCCGCTGCGGTTGCGTGTCGGGCAGGACACCAGACGGAATTCGCGCAGCAGGTTACTTGCCGCGCGGCGCCTGCTCAGCGAGAAGTCGATATCGTCCTCGTCCTCCGCAGCGGCATAGTTCCGCGGATCGAAGGCCACGCAGTTGTTCAGGAAGTAATAGGCCGCATCCAGTCCGGGGGCGAGATCGATCTCCGTCACGCTGGCGAAGCGCGGCGATTTGCGTTGCGGCACGTGAGTCCATTGGCCGAGCATGCGCCCCAGCAACTGGATAGCATCGCCGCTGGTCAGCTGGTTGGAGAAACCCACGCGCTGTGGCGAGGCGCCGGCTTGGATGCGTTCGAGATCCTGTTGCGCGGTGACAAGCAGATCGCGCGCATCCAGCCAGCGCCAACTGCTGCGTTCGACACCGCTGGTCGGTGCCGGGCGCGACTGGTGCGGTTCGCTGTCCAGCGACAAGGCATATACGCCGGTCGTGCCCTCGCCATCGAAATGCGCAAGCAAGGCGATCTGCTCGACCTTGCCGGCCAGATACGCATAGGCCTCCCAGATCAATCCGCTCGGCAAGCGATACGGGTCGGCCAGACGCAGCAGCACGAGTTGCCGGTAGCCGCTCAGTGCGTGCAGCACGCCGGCGCTGTAGGGAAAATCGGCATCATGGGTGCTTTCGATCGCTTGGGCCTCGGCAAAGCGCACCACATCGCCGATCTCGCGCCAGTGCTGATCGGACACCGGTTGATAGGCCTGATAGCGGCACAGCAACAGCAGTGCCAGAAAGTGCAGCGTGTAGTTGACCGCTTCGGGCAGTTGTTTGTTTTTACCCCAACGCTGGCGTTCCGTGCTGGCATCGCGCAGGGCATATTTATAGCCGAACGACATCGCCTCGGTGAATTCGGTCAACAGCGTCAACGCCCGGGGCAAGGTCTGCGGATCGTGCAGCCGGGCGTGGTCGCGCAGGGCATCGTGCAGGCGTTCGTAGCTGTGGCGGAAGGCCGCCAGCAGTTCCAGACGCAGCGCGGCGGGGATGGGTTGATGGTTGATGTCGCGCAGGCGTTCCAGCACGGCGACGGCGGTGTTCTCCGCGTCCACATAAGGCAGGGCGGTCAACCAGTCGCGCAACGGCGCCGGGCGGGTATCGACGCCGGGTATCGCTCGTTGCAGCGGAACGCTCAAATGCACGGGTTGTCCTCGAATAGGAGTTTTTTTATGTCGGCTGGATGCCCAGGTTCTGAGGGGCTGGCCGGGCACGACCGGATGGCGGGCAGGATTGGCTCACTACACGACACCCGGCCGGCCGCCGTGTGCGCAGGTTACCACGCCCTGATCCGGGGTGGTGCCGATGAGCCCTGTCCATGTGGTGGTCGGCGTCACCCGTTGGTCAGGATGCCTGGCGGCATCAGTCGCCGACTTTATGGGTGCGGAGTGGCTGTCATCCCCTCGGGGACTCTTTATGTACAGGCGCTGTCCCGGCCACATAACGTAACGCGCGCAGGCTGGGCAGAAAGAAATACGCACCGCCGCGTACCGTGACAAATTGCGGCAGCCCGGTCACACGACGGCGCAAGCCGCCATCGCGTTGCACGGTGAAATGGTGGGTCGCCGGGCATCCCGGTAGAGGTTGGCGATTGCCCAACAGCGGATCGCTCTCGTCGGTCAGGCCGGAAAATTTGCTGCTCGCCATCCACGCGTTCTGCACGAATTCGAACTGGCGGGAGATGTTGGCGTTGAGGCAGATGAAGTGCAGTCCGCGCCCTGAATCGTTCGAGGAATCGTCCGAGGGATCGTCTGGCGGGGTGGGCGCGAGCGCGTGCTCGGGCTTCAATTCGCAGCCGTATTCGCGACCGCGGCGCAGAATGCGGTGGAAGCGCACCGACGACATCAGATCGTCGCGGAAACCCTTGGGGCCAAAGCACAGCAGGGTGAGGAGTTTTTTCAGCAGGCTGGTCGGGCGACCGGGGAAGTCGGTATTGCGCGGATTCGCCCGCCGCACATGCGCACCGAACGGGCAACGCGCCCCCGCCGGATCTTGATCGAAGGTGAACTGGTTTTGCCGGATCTGTTCCGGGTCCGGTCCGATACCCGGAATGAGCTGGGCCTGGAGGGGCACCAGCGGATCGCCCGCGCGCGTCCGCCCCACCATCGCTGCCGCCAACGTTTGCGCCGCCGCATCGTTACCGCCCGCCTGCTGGTGGACAAACTGCCAGAAGCCGCGGACATCCTGTTCGAGTTGTCGCAGCACTAGGTAGGTTCCGTTGCGGCCGAGGTCTTTTTTCTCCGGTGCATCCAGCGCCGGCAGCAAGTCCGCGCACGCCGCGTCAGGCTCAAGCAGCGGCCGGTCGGTGATCTTGCCGTATTCATTGTGGTAGCCCAGTACGAATTCACCGAGCGCTACCACGTTGCT
>JACRMO010000217.1 GCA_016214925.1 Gammaproteobacteria bacterium | reverse complement strand
GCGCGCAAAGAAAATTTATAAATGTCTTTGCGCGCTTTGCGTACTTTGGTGTGAATGATCTTGCATGCGGTAATCAGATCACGCCCGCTGCCTGCTGGTCGGCGTGATAGCTGGACCGCACCATCGGGCCGCTGGCGACGTGGGTGAAGCCGAGCGCGTTGCCGGTATCGCCGAGTCGTGCGAATTCCTCGGGCGTAACAAATCGCTCCACCGGCAGATGATTAAGGCTCGGCTGGAGATACTGGCCGAGCGTGAGCATGTTGCAGTCGTGCGCGCGCAGGTCGCGCATCACTTGTGCCACTTCATCAAGCGTTTCGCCGATGCCTAGCATCAATCCGGACTTGGTCGGCACATTCGGATGCTCGGCCTTGAAGCGTTTGAGCAATTCCAGCGACCACGCGTA
Organism: Gammaproteobacteria bacterium; assembly: GCA_016214925.1. Classification (GTDB taxonomy): domain Bacteria; phylum Pseudomonadota; class Gammaproteobacteria; order Thiohalobacterales; family Thiohalobacteraceae; genus JAHJQQ01. The sequence continues at coordinate 4,244 of JACRMO010000217.1, read as the reverse complement.
ATCGGCGCCGGGGCGCGCCTTCTGATACAGCCGCGGTACGGTTTCCAGATTGTGGTTGAACACATTCGGCGGCGCGGCGCGGAAGATGTCCAGTGCGCGTTCCATACGGCCACGGAAGTCCGGTACCAACACCTCGATGCGCGTGACGGGATTCAATTCGCGGATCGCCTGGATGCAGTCGACGAAATGCTGGGCGCCGCCGTCGCGCAGATCGTCGCGATCGACCGAGGTGACGACGACATACTTCAAGCCCATCGCCTGAATGGTGCGCGCGAGATTCTTGGGTTCTTCTGCGTCGAGCGGATCAGGACGGCCGTGCGCGACGTCGCAGAACGGACAACGCCGCGTGCAGATGTCGCCCATGATCATGAAGGTCGCGGTGCCGTGCGCGAAACATTCGCCGAGGTTCGGGCAGGAGGCCTCTTCACAAACCGTGTGCAGGCGATTGTCGCGCAGGATCTGTTTGAGCCGTTGCACTTCCGGATGCGCGGGCGACTTGGCGCGGATCCACGCCGGTTTGCGCGCCGGCTTGACCGTCGGCTCGATTTTGATCGGGATGCGCGCGGTTTTCGCCGCGCCGCGCTGGTGCTTGGAGTCGGTGTCGTTCATGGCGCGCAGTTTACCCTAGCAGCCGGCCGAGGTGCGATGCCAAACGTGCGGAAACCGCGTCCACATCCAGGGATATCCCCAAATCACGCAGTTGCGTGACCTGCATGCCCGGATAGCCGCAGGGATTGATGCGGCCGAAGGGCTCCATATCCATGTCGACATTCAGCGCCAGGCCGTGATAGCTGCGGCCGCGCTTCACGCGCAGACCCAGCGCGGCGATCTTGGCGCCGTCGACGTATACGCCCGGCGCATCGCGGCGACCTTCGGCGTGAACGCCATGTTCCGCGAGTAGATCGATGACGGCCTGCTCCATGAGTTGTACGAGGCGTTGCACACCGAGATGCCGCCGCGTGATGTCGAGCAGCACATACGCGACCAGTTGACCGGGGCCGTGATAGGTGACCTGACCGCCGCGATCGATTTGCACGACGGGGATATCACTGGGATTGAGCAGATGTTCGGGTTTGGCGTTGAGGCCGAGGGTGAACACCGGCGGGTGTTCGAGCAACCAAATCTCGTCAGGCGTGGTGGCAGTGCGTGCGGCAGTGAAGTCCTGCATGGCGCGCCACGTCGGTTCGTAGTCAACGCGGCCGAGGTGGCGTACCTCCATCACAACACCATCAAGGCTCGATCCCAGCCCGACAGCGTGCGATAGATCGCATCCAGTTGTTCTTGGCTGGTGGCGCGCACGGTGACGGTGACGGCGAGGTATTTGCCGCCATGACTCGGCCGATTGCGCACCGCGCCTTCGCCGAGATCGGGCACATGCTCGCGCACGCGCGCCACCACTTCGGCCTCGAAGTCGGCATGCTGATGGCCGACGACTTTGATGGGAAAGTCGCAAGGGAATTGCAGTGCGGATTCGGTGGGCGAGGGCATGGGTGGCGGATCGCGGCGGTTTGGGAGTGGGCATTATACCCATGGAGACGGAGAAATGCGGGGTGTAGTTGAATAGAGCGTCCCTTCTCCCTCTGGGAGAAGGACAGGATGAGGGGCTAGAATCACAACCTGTTAGTGTATTTCGATGCCCTCACCCCGGCCCTCTCCCGCAGGGAGAGGGGGCATCGATGGTCTTAAAGGTTCGAACATGGCTAAATTGACCAACAAGCAACTCCAGAAGCGTGACGCCGCGCGCGACATCGGCGAGGAATTGCTGCAAGCGGTGCGCGACATGAAGCGCGGTCGCGGTACGCGAGCCAAACTACTCGAACCCATCCACCCCGGCGAAATCCTGCGCGAGGAATACCTTGTCCCGCTGGAGATCAGCATCAACCGGCTCGCCCGGGATATCGGCGTGCCACCGGGCCGCATCAGCGAAATCGTCAACGGCAAGCGCGGCATCACCGCCGACACAGCGCTGCGCCTGGGACGTTACTTCAAGGTGACGCCGGAACTCTGGATGGGCCTGCAAACCGAATACGATCTGCGCGTGGCGCGGCGGACGGTGGGCAAGGAAATCGAGAAGCTGGTGCGGCCGCATGCGGCGTAGGGCGAAAATGAATTTCGCAGAGGTCTTCGCCAATGATCGGGATTGCGGCGGCGTCGATCTCGAAGTCCATTTCCATTTCCGTCTCCGGCCATCCTGGCCATCGTGTCGAACTCTACGGCTTGAATTGCCCTCTCAGCGCCTGCATGACTTCGGCGACCGAGTACAATTCTGCGCGGCCTTCGCGCACGGCATCGGCGCGACGCTTGGCTTCTTCTACCCACAATTGCTCGGCGTTGGCGTCTGCCTCACCGTTCAGGCTGTGAATCAGTCTGGCCGCCAACTCTGCACGTGAAGTCTCGGGCAGTGCCAGCAGTTCATCCTCGATTTCTTCCAGGGGTCTGGCCATGGTGCACCTCCATTACGGTGTGGCGTGACTAAGTGATACTTCAGTTTGGAGGGTGTGGCAAGTGGGTAGGATGGGTGAAGGCGCTACGCGCCGCAACCCATCGATTCGATAGAACATCGACGTCGGCCACGATGGGTTGCGCTACGCTCCACCCTATGCGGGCTTCAGGCGGGAGGGTTTGGCAAGAACTTCTCTTGAACAGGTGAGAACCAGGCTGTAGCCAATAGCATGCCATCAAATATATTGCTGGTGCTCACTAAGAGAGCCTCGACTGATGTGTGAATTTGCAGGCCTCCGGTTAGCGAAAGCCCTGTGGATATTATCATCCATACAGAAAATAACAGGCGTGCCCAGGGCCAGAAGAAAAATAAACCAATCGCACAGGCAAACCAAATTGCAACGAAACTCCACAAAATGGATTCACTGAAATCAAAGAGTGCCCCATATCCCGTATATGACAGGACGTCCAGCCCCCTCTCGGAAATCCAATTTTTGTCAAATGAAGGAAGCGCCAATAGAGCGCAGTAAATTACGCTGCTGAATACTATAAGGAGTCTGAACCAGCGAGCATATTGAACGTTGTTGTCATTCATGTTCGTGATGTGCTTGATACTCAGGATTCGGTAGTAGTCATTATGCCGCCGCCCCACTCCGCACCCGCTCCTTATACTCCCCATACAGCGCACTCATCCGCCGATACACCGCCCCCGGTTTGCCATCACCGACCGCTTTGTCGTCGAGCAGCGTGACCGGCAAAATTTCCTTGGTCGAGCTGGTCATCCACACCTCGTCGGCGTCGCGCAGGTCCGCTTCGCTGATATCGGCTTCGCGGTAAGGCAGGGCGTTGTTCGCGGCGAGTTCCAAAATGACATCGCGGGTGATGCCGGGCAGCAGTTGCGCGCTTTTCGGCGGCGTGATGAGCAGGCCGCGTTTGACGATGAACAGATTGCTGGCCGCGCCTTCGGTGGCGTAGCCGTTGCGAATCAGGATCGCCTCGGCGGCGCCGGCGTCGATGGCCTGCTGGCGCAGCAGCACGTTCGGCAGCAGGGTGATCGCCTTGATGTTGCAGGCATGCCAGCGGATGTCTTCGAGCGTGATGGTCTTGATGCCGTCGCGTGCAATCGCGGGATCGGCCGGCGGGATGGGGTTGACCATGGCGAACACGGCCGGTATCAGCGTGTTGTCGAAGGCGTGGTCGCGCTTGGGCGCCACGCCGCGCGTGACTTGCAGATAGATGTACTGATCCGCGCCGGGGTTGTATTGCAACAAGCCCTCGATCATCGCCTGCCATTCGGCCGCGCTCATCGGTTCGCGGATGCGGATCGCGCTGAGGCTGTTGTGCAGGCGCTTGAGGTGCGCGTCGAGGCGGAACGCCTTGCCGTTGTAGACCGGGATCACTTCATACACGCCGTCGCCGAATAGGTAGCCGCGGTCCATGACCGAGACCATGGCCTGTTCGGGCGGCAGGAATGCGCCGTTGAGATAGATGATAGGCATACGGCTTACTCGAAATACAGCTTCACGGAGTCGATCGCGCGTTGCCAGATCGAGCCTTCCTCCACCGCCTGCAATGCGCTCAGCGACGGCTCCAGCAATAGCTTGTCACCGAGCTTGACCTGCACCGAGCCGAGCTTGGCGTCGGCCGCGACCGGCGCCATGATGCGCTCGGGCATCTGCACGTTGGCCTTGAGCTGATCGTACTGCCCGCGCGGGATGGTGATGAACAAGGGGCTCTTGAGGCCCAGCGGAACGGTTTCCTGGGCGCCTTTCCACACGCGCGCATCGACCAGCTTGCTGTTG
>JACRMO010000216.1 GCA_016214925.1 Gammaproteobacteria bacterium | reverse complement strand
GGTCACTTCGTCCAGAGCACCTTCCGCGGTCTGGGCAAGCGAGATGCCGTCATTGGCGTTGCGGATCGCTTGGTTGAAACCGTTGATCTGCTTGGTCAGACCGGTGGCAATCGCCAGGCCGGCCGCGTCGTCCTTGGCGCTATTGATGCGCAGACCGGTGGACAGCCTTTCCAGCGAGGTCATCAGAGAACCCTGCGAGCCACTCAGAGCGCGCTGGGAATTCAAGGACATTACGTTGGTATTGATAACTTGAGCCATGATGCCTTCTCCTCAATACCCGCCAGTGGATCTAGGCCTCCGGCGGGAGAGTCATATATTCAGCGGACATACTTCCAAGCGAGGAAATATTCACCGCTCCCGACTTGGCTATCGTCCCCCTAGAAAAAAGCTTTAAGGAACTCTGCGCCCCTCCCCCACCCGGAGAGAACACGCCCATCGACAGCCCGGTTGATTATTCAGGGTTTCGTTAAAGCAACACTTACCACCGCGGGGGCATCCCCACAGAGACAACCCACCGGTTCCCGGTAGTGGCATGTTGTTTGCTAAAAAGTCCAATACAGTCATGAAAATGCCGTCGGAGAACCCCATTGGCCAACAGCCCCCTCGAACCGGATGTCGCAACCACCCCCTTCGTTAGCAACGCGTTCGGGGAGCGTTACCTGCATGCCGTCAACCGCACCGCCTTTGCCTCGATCGGCGCCCAGGCGGTTTTTCAGCAGCATTTCGGCGAGAAACTTCGCGACGAGGACAGTCTGAACATCATCATCGGCAGCGATTCCGGCCTGCTGCCCGAACAGATGCATCGTCAAGGCGTGCCCGCAGGCAGTCGCTTTCTATTTATCGAACTCCCCGAGCTGTTACCCCGCATCCAGGAGCGCCTCGCCGATCTGGAACTCGATCCCCGGATCAAGATCGTGCCGCCGGACAGCTGGTATCAGCATGCCCATAATTTTTCACTCGACAGCTACGTCTACATCGACCGTTTGCGGCTATTGAATTCCGTCGGCGCCGCCGACGCCTTCCTGCCTGATTACCGACTGCTCTATCGTCGCGTGAAAACCGAATTGGACACCTGGACATGGGCACTGCGCGGAACGCTGAAATCCAGCACCTTCATCGACTGCCAGCTGATCAATGCCGCGTGGGCGCAGGTGCCGGCCATCCGCCTCAAGGATAGCTTTCCCAATCGCACCGCCATCCTGCTCGGCGGCGGTCCCTCGCTCGACGACATCCTGCCGTGGCTCAAACAGCATCGCCGGGAGCTCGCGGTCTTCGCTGTCTCGCGTGTGTGTCGGCGTCTGCAGGAAGAAAAAATCACGCCGGACATCGTCTGCACCATCGATCCCACAGCGCTCAGTTTCGACGTCAGCAAGGAGATGCTGAAATTCGGCGACGATGTCCTGTTGGTCAGTGCCTACCATGCCAGCCCTCCGCTACTGAGTCAGTGGTGCGGCCGCCATGTGTATCTCGGCGAACGTCTGCCGTGGCCCAGCGATTTGAACGAAGCCAACATCCCGGTTACCGGTCCCACCGTTACCAACACGGCGCTGGCATTGGCCATGGAAATGGGCTTTAACCAAGTGATTCTGGGCGGCGTGGATCTTTGCTTCAGCGCCGAAGGCTACAGCCATGCCGCGGGCAGCAACGAACGTATCGCCGGCCCGGCACTCGGTCATATGGGACCGCAGGTGATCACCAACAGCGGTCACATGGCCGAGACCTCGGACGCCTTGCAGCAGGCGGTAAACGATATCGCGCGCCAGGCACAGGCCGCCCAGGCGCGCGGTTGCCAGTTCATCAATCCGGCACCGAATGCCGCCCGCATACCCAACGTCCTGCATCAGTCGCTCGACGCGATCGAGCTCACCGCGCCGGATGAAGACACCCAGGACGTTCTGGCCCGCTATCTACCCGGCAACGACGCGGCACTGCGGCTTGGCTACTATCAACGCCTAGACAAGGAAGTCGCCGCCACCGAACGGCGCGTGCACAAGATCGCGGAACTCGCCAAGGAAGCCCTGCACTGCAACGACGGATTGTTCGGGCGCAACGGCCATCCGCCGGATTTCAAATACAAACACAAGATGGACAAAATCGAGAAGCGCCTGGAAAAGGATTTCAAAGGCATCGCCGATCTGGTCAAGCACTATGGCATCACGCCGTTTCTGCGCGTCATCCGCCCGGACCGCGACAAGGAATGGACCGATGCGGAAATCGAAACCACCGGCCGCATCTATTACGAAGCCTATCTGGAAGGCACGGCCCGTTTTCTGGAAACCCTGAAGGCGATACGGCAGCGGCTCGCCACGCGCCTCGCCGAGGAAAGCACCGCACCCGATTGTCTGCAATTGGTCGCCGATTGGGCGGCCGCCAACGAGACCGGCCGGGTACGCGTCTGGACCCACCAACACCCGACGCAGACCGCCGCGCTCGCCGCCGACGCGACCGCCGCGCTGGCCGATGCGGAAGCCCGCTTCCGGCAATTACTGGAATCCATGGATACGGCACACATGGCGCGTTGCAAGACCGAGGCTGGATTGGGCAACGTCCCCAGTAAAGCCAGTTGGTTGTATCGACACAAGGACATTGCAAGCTTGCAGCGACTGGTTTCCGGTTTACAGCAAATCACCACCGAGGATCAGGCGCCACGCTGGCTGGCCAGCGGTTATCTCGCCGAACTCGAAGGTCGTCCTGAAGACGCGCTGGACTGTTACCAGAATATCGCGGAAGGACCGGCGTTGGAGGATGCGCTGCGCCGCATCACCGCCCTGAGCCTGGGACAGACCGACTATTCCAGCGCCCTGCTGGCGTTGGAATGTCTCGGCCATCTGTCGGCCAGTTATCTGCCGCAATATGCGGAATTGCTGCGCCTGGGCGGCGGCGCACAGGAAGCGGCGGATATTTATGCGCGCTACCTGGAACAGGTGCCCGACGATGTCGCCGCCATGCTCAAACTCGGCCAGCTCTATCAGGAACAAGGCATCGAAGACGGCGCGCGCTGGGCCTTCGAGTATGTGCTGGAACGCTCGCCGCAAAACCATGCCGCACTCTCTCTACTCAATGCACTCAACAACGTGCGGGAACAACAGGCATAAAGCAGATATGAAATTGGCAGGCAAAAAAATTCTGGTCACCGGCGCGGACGGTTTCATCGGCTCACACCTCACCGAGACCTTGCTGCGCGCTGGACACGATGTGCGCGCCTTCGTCCTGTACAACTCGTTTGGTTCCTGGGGCTGGCTCGATCGCACCGACGCCGCGCTGAAAAAGGATCTGGATGTATTCGCCGGCGATATCCGCGACCCGCACGGCGTCAGAACGGCCATGCAGGGCTGCGACGTGGTTCTGCACCTGGCTGCGCTGATCGGCATTCCCTACTCGTATCACTCGCCGGACACCTATGTGGACACCAACATCAAGGGCACGCTCAATGTCGTGCAAGCGGCGCGCGACCTCGGTGTCGAAAAGGTGGTCCACACCTCGACCAGCGAAGTCTACGGTACCGCGCAGTTCGTGCCGATCACCGAGACGCACCCGTTGCAAGGGCAATCGCCCTACTCGGCCAGCAAGATCGGCGCCGATCAACTGGCCTTGTCGTTCTATCAATCGTTCGCCACGCCGGTCGCGGTCGCCCGCCCGTTCAACACCTATGGGCCGCGCCAATCGGCGCGCGCCGTCATTCCCACGGTGATTACGCAGATCGCCAACGGCAAGCGCCGTATTAAACTCGGCAGCCTGCATCCGACCCGCGATTTCAATTTCGTCAGCGATACCGTGCGGGGTTTCATCGCCATCGCCGAATCCGAGCGCAGCGTCGGTGAAGTCATCAACCTCGGCAGCGCCTTCGAGATCAGCATCGGCGCCACCGCCCGGCTGATCGCCGAGATCATGGGTCAGGACATCGAAATCGAAACCGACGCACAACGACTGCGCCCCGAGAACAGTGAGGTCGAACGCCTGTTCGCCGACCGCAGCAAGGCCCTGGAACTGACCGGCTGGGAACCGCGTTACGGCGGACTCGACGGCTTCCAACGCGGCCTCGCGGAGACCGTGGCCTGGTTTACACACGAGGAGAATCTGCGTTGCTACACGGCGGATCGGTACCACATCTGACACCGGAAGCGACACTCGCACCGGTCCTGTCCGCATTGGAATCCGTGCTGGGCAGCGCGCGCCCCGCGGCCTTGCATCAGCCGCATTTCGCCGGTCGCGAATGGGCGTATGTGAAAGACTGCCTGGACACCGGCTGGGTCTCCTCCGTCGGCGCCTATGTCACGCGTCTCGAATCCGCCTTGCAGGATTACACCGGCATCGCCCAGGCGGTCGCCGTGGTGAACGGCACCGCCGCGCTGCATGTCTGCTGCTTGCTCGCCGGCGTCACTGCGGGCGACGAGGTGTTGTTGCCGACGCTGACCTTCGTCGCCACCGCCAACGCCGTCAGCTACTGCGGCGCGATACCGCATCTGGTCGATGTCTCGCCCGTCACGCTGGGCGTCGACGCGGCAAAACTTTCCGCGTATCTGGCCGAGATCGCCGAACTGCGCGGCGACACCTGCTACAACCGCCGCAGCGGACGCCCGCTGCGCGCGCTGATCGTGATGCATGCCTTCGGCCATCCGGCCGAACTCGATGCGTTGGCCGAGGTGTGCAAACGCTATCGCATCGCCCTGATCGAAGACGCCGCCGAGGCCTTGGGTTCGCTCTACCACGGCCGGCATGTCGGCCATTGGGGACTGCTCAGCGCCGTGAGTTTCAACGGCAACAAAATCGTCACCACCGGCGGCGGCGGCGCGGTACTGACGAACGATGCCGCGTTGGCACAGCGCGCCCGCCATCTGACGACCACCGCCAAGCAAGCGCACCCCTGGGCCTTCATTCACGATCAAGTGGCGTACAACTACCGGCTGCCGAATCTCAATGCCGCACTCGGGTGCGCGCAACTGGAACAGCTGCCCGACTTTGTCAGTCGCAAACGCGAACTCGCGCAGCGTTATCGTCAGGCCTTCAGCCACGTCGAGTTGGGCCGGATCCTGATGGAACCGCAGGACACGCGCAGCAATTACTGGCTGAACTTGCTGCAACTGCATCCCGCATACGACCTTCTGCGCGATACGTTGTTGGAGGCCTGTCAGGCGCGCGGCATTCTGGTGCGACCGGCCTGGGAACTCATGCACCGGCTGCCCATGTATCGGGACTGTCCGCGCATGGATATGACCACGGCGGAGCATGTGGAGCGGCAACTCATCTGTCTGCCCAGTAGTGTCGATGCGGGCAGTGTTGATGCGGACAGCATCGACCGCGCGAGCCCGCATGCCTAAGCCACGCATCTGCATCGTCACCGGTTCGCGCGCGGATTACGGTCTGCTGCGCCCGCTCATGGAAGCCCTGCGCGACGCCCCCGACTTCACGCTGCAGGTGATCGCCACCGGTATGCACCTGGCGCCGGAATTCGGTCTTACCTACCAAGCCATCGAAGCCGATGGCTTCAGCATCGATGCACAAGTGGAGATGCTGCTGTCCAGCGACACCGCGCGCGGTGTCGCTAAATCAGTCGGCCTGGGCGTTATCGGCTTTGCCGACGCACTCGCGCCCCTGCAACCCAATCTTCTGTTGGTGCTCGGCGACCGCTTCGAAATCCTGGCCGCGGTCCAGGCGGCGCTGTTCGCGCGCATCCCGGTCGCCCACATCGCCGGTGGCGATATCACCGAGGGCGCCGTCGACGATGCCATCCGGCACAGCATCACTAAAATGGCGCATCTGCATTTCGTCACCAACGCCGGCGCGGCGCTACGCGTGCGTCAGCTTGGCGAAGACCCGCGCCACATCTTCACCGTCGGCAGCCCGGGCATCGACAATCTCAAATGCACGCCGCTGCTGACGCGCGAACAACTCGAAGCCGCGCTCGGCTTGCACTTGAAAGAACGCAATCTGCTGGTGACCTTTCATCCCTCGACCCTGGAGGCCACGCCGGCCCACGCACAACTGCGAGAACTGTTCACGGCACTCGACAGCTTCGGTCCGGGGTTGGGTCTGATCTTCACCAAACCGAATGCCGACATGGGCGGACGCGACCTGGCGGGCTTGATCGACGACTATGTCGCGACGCGGGAAAATGCCGCTGCCTTCACCTCGCTGGGTAATCAACGTTATTACAGTGCCATCGCCCAGGTCGATGCGGTGGTGGGCAATTCCTCCAGCGGCCTGTACGAGGTGCCTTCGTTCGGCAAACCCACGGTCAACATCGGCGACCGCCAGAAGGGTCGTCTGCGCGCCGCCTCGGTGATCGACTGCGCGCCCACGCACGCGATGATTCGCGCGGCCATCGCCGCCGCGCTGACGCGCGATTGCCGCGGCGTGACCAATCCTTACGGCGACGGCCAGGCCGTCGAACGCATCCTTGCCGTGATCAGGGCGGTGCTCAGACAGCCGCTCGACACCGATGCCTTGGTGCAGAAACGTTTCTTCGATCAGGTGCTCGCGCATGCCGTCGACTGATCGCACGTTCGTTATCGCCGAGGCGGGCGTCAACCACAACGGTTCGCTGCAGCTGGCTCTGCAACTCATCGACGCCGCGGCCGAGGCCGGCGCCGATGCGGTGAAATTCCAGACCTTCGTGCCGGAGGCGTTGGTGAGCCGGCGCGCTGCCAAGGCCGCGTATCAGCAACACACTACCGCAGCGGACGAATCGCAGCTGGACATGCTGCGCACATTGGCGCTCGGCCACAGCGAACATCTACAGCTGTTCGCACACTGCCAACAGCGCGGCATTGAATTCCTGTCCTCGCCGTTCGATGCCGACAGCGCCCGCTTTCTCGTCGAGAAATTGAATGTCAGCTGCCTCAAACTCGGCTCGGGCGAGATCACCAACGGCCCGCTGTTGCTGGCGCTTGCCCGTACCGGCAAACCGCTGATCCTGTCCACCGGCATGTCCACGCTTGAGGAAATCGAACAGGCGCTGGCACTGCTGGCCTTCGGTTATACCGACGCGACCGCGCGTCCCAACGCCGCATCGATCGCGACCGCCTATGCCGCGGCCGCCGGACGTCAGGCGCTGCACGATCAGGTGACTCTGCTGCATTGCACCACCGAATATCCGTGTCCCTTCGAAGACGTCAATCTGCGCGCCATGGACACACTGCGCGATGCGTTCGGATTGCCGGTGGGCTATTCGGATCACACGCCCGGCATCACGATTCCGATTGCGGCGGTGGCACGCGGCGCGCGCATCATCGAAAAACATTTCACGCTGGATCGCAACCTGCCCGGTCCCGACCACCAGGCCTCGCTGCAACCGGATGAACTGCGCGCCATGATCGATGGCATCCGCCAGATCGAGCGGGCGCTGGGGCATGGCCGCAAGGAACCGGCGCCATCGGAACTGAAGAACCGGCCGATTGCGCGCAAGGCATTGGTGGCGGCGCGACCGATTCATGCCGGCGAGCCCTTCACCGAAGAAAACCTAACCGCCAAACGTCCCGCGGACGGACTGTCGCCGATGCAGTATTGGGACATGCTGGATCAGACCGCCGAGCGCGACTACGCCGCCGATGAGGCCATCGCACCGTGGACCGAGCGCTGATGCTGCCACTGATGTTATTGGGCGCCGGCGGCCATGCGCGCGTGCTGGCGGAGATACTGCTCGGCCAGGGCAACACTTTCCTCGGCATTACCGATATACACGCACCGACGCCTGACCGGAGCAATGGCCCGTGGTCCACGTTGCCGTTTTTGGGTGACGACCACGCCGTCTTCGAACACAGCCCCGACAGCCTTTTCCTCATCAACGGCGTGGGCTCGGTCGGACCGATCAGTGCGCGTCAGGCCTTGTTCCTGCGTTTCACCGTAGCCGGCTACCGCTTCGCCTCTGTCTGTCATCCCACGGCCGTGATCAGCCCTTCGGCGCAGCTCGGCGCGGGGCATCAGATTCTCGCCACCGCCGTGGTCGCCGCCGGGGCACACCTCGGGAACAACGTGTTGGTCAACACCCGCGCCGTGATCGAACACGAGTGTCGGGTGGACGACCACTGTCACATCGCAACCGGTGCCGTGGTATGCGGCGGCTGTCACATCGGTACAGCGGTCCACATCGGTGCCGGTGCCACGATCAATCAGGGCATACAGATTGGCGCTGGCGCGGTTATTGCTTCGGGTTCTGCCGTAATCGAAGACGTGCCGCCGCACACCTTGGTCGCCGGAGTGCCGGCGCGGCACAAACGCACACTGGCTGAATAACGGACGGGAGATAAATACCATGAGCACGCTGATGAAAGGCAATTTCACCCCCGCGCACAACGTCGAAGACGCTCCGCAGCAGGCCGACACGCTGGAACAACGCTTCGAAAAAGAGGCCCTGAAGAAACTCGGCGGCAGCATCGCTTTCGTCTCCAAGAAGAAAGTGTTGTGGGGCGACGAGGCCGACAACAAAGACGAACCCGAATAACCGTCCGAATAATTGGCCCGAATAAATTGGAAGTCACACCGATGACCGCACACTCACAACGCGCTGGACAACAGACCGCCGGACAGATGAATGGACATTTGGGCCGACAGCTGGTCGACCAGATGGGCGCGATCACCCGCGATCGCATCCAAGAAGTCGCACTGGCAAACGCCGCGCGCAATCTGGAGGCGATCCGTAGCGGCCGCAGCTTGCGCGAACTCAGGAAGCAACCGTTCGGCAGCGGCGACAAGGCCATCATCCTGGCCGCCGGTCCCAGTCTGAAACGCCAGAATGTCGCGGAGCAACTCAAGACCGCAAACTACCGTGGCACGATTATCGCCACCGAAAGCTCCATGCTCTATTGCCTGCGCAACGACATCGTTCCGGATCTGGTCATCACCGTCGACCCGCATTCCAAACGCATCGTGCGCTGGTTCGGCGACACCACGCTTAGCCAGGCCGATCTGGAGGCGGACGATTATTTCTCACGCCAGGACCTGGACAAGAGCTTCGCGGATGAATTGCGCGCCAACGAAGAGATCATCGCCCTGCTCGACCGCTATGGAAAACGCATGCGCATCGCGGTGTCGTCGTCCGCCGCGCCCGAGGTCGTGCAACGCGCCACCGAAAGCGGCATGGACGTCTATTGGTGGAACCCGATGTACGACGATCCGGACAGCGACGACAGCATCACCCGCCAGTTGTTCGAGACCAACCGCCTGCCCTGCATGAACGCCGGCGGCAATGTCGGCACTGCGGCCTGGATGATGGCGCATGCGGTGCTGGGAAAACAGCAGGTCGCCGTCACCGGCATGGACTTCGGCTATTACGCCGAAACACCCTACCGCAACACCCAATATTTTTACGAGGCCGTCGCCCTGGTCGGCGAGGACAAGCTGGACGAGATCTTCACCCACATCTTCAATCCGCATCTGCAGCAATGGTTCTACACCGATCCCGCCTACCTCTGGTATCGGGAATGTTTTCTCGAACTCGCCGCCGACGCGCACTGCACGACCTACAACTGCACCGAAGGCGGCATCCTGTTCGGCGAGCATATCGAGTTCACCCCACTGCACGCGTTCCTCACTCGGGAGTAACCACGGAATGGCCAAGATACTATTTGTGAATCCGGTGGTGCGCGAGGAAGACGATCCGCGCCATGTCCCCTACGGCATCGCCTTGCTGGCCGCCATCGCCATACGCGACGGTCATCTGGTGCAGGTCTACGATGAGAACGCCTGGCGCAAGGGTGCGCAGGTATTGCACTCGGTGTTCAACGCCGACCGCTGGGATGTCATCGCCATCGGCGGCATCACCACGGCCTATGCTTCGATCAAGGCCATCGTGCAGCAAGCGCGCCAGGAATGTCCCAATGCCACCATCGTGCTGGGCGGTGGCGTGCTCACCTCATTGCCGCGCGAGATGATGGGCTTCCTGCCCGAGGTCGATGTGGGCGTGATCGGCGAAGGCTTCATTACCTTCCCGGAAATCCTGAGCATGATTGATGCCGACGCTCGCGATTGGGCTTCCATCGACGGCACGATTTCGCGCACCGCTGACGGCGGCCTGTTCATATCAGGACAGCGCGCACTGCTGCAGGATCTCGATTCGCTGCCCTATCCGGCCTGGGATCTGTTCCCGCTGGAGGAAGTGTATTTCCCCAACAGTCAGGTGCTGTTCTCGGAAGAAGGCATGTTGGCCAGACGCCGTCTGGACATCAACATGAGCTACGGCTGTTCACTGGTGTGCAAATACTGTTATCACCTCGGCATCGCCGGCGACATGCGCTACGAGACCGACGAGAACCAGGAAACCCAGGTTGCCTTCGATCAACCGAAGAACTATACCCGCAGCATCCGCTACCACAGCCCGGAATACGTCGTCGGTCTGGTCAAGTATGCCCGCGAGAAATACAACATCGACTTCGTCGTGTTTCTCGACGAAAACCTGATGACCATGGATCAGTATTCCAAGCGCACCTGGATGAGCGAGATCTGTCGCCTATGGGTGGCGGCGGGTCTGCAACCGACCTGCATCCGCGACGGTGTGGAACACGACGAGCACTGCACCGGCGTGCACTGGTCCGGCACCAGCCATGCCACGCTGTGCAATCCGGAAATCCTCAAGATCATGCGCAACGCCGGTTGCTCGCATCTGGTCTACGGCTACGAGTCGTTCGCACGCCATGTCATGAAGACCATCGGCAAGGGCGCGACCCCGCAAACCAATATGCGCAGTTTCTTCTGGACGCTGGAGGCCGGCATCCGCCCGATCCCCAACCAGATCATCGGTTTTCCAAATGAAGACTTCGCCGCTATTTACGACAACATGGAGGCATGGAAGAAACTCGGCATTGTCGTCAAACCGTTCTTCGCCACGCCCTATCCTGGCTCGGAATGGTTCACGGTCTATCGCAACCGCATTCTGGAACAGTACGACGGCGACCTGGAAAGCTATCTGCTCGACCTCGGCGACGCCACGCGTATCACCGCCGTGATCTCGCACAACTTCAATGCCGTCGAACTGCTCGGTCTGCGCGAGCTGATGCTCAATTTCGACTACAAGCGCATCCGCGCCTACGAACAATACTGGCGCAAGAACCACGGCATCCAGCCTGGCGAGCCTTCCACGCTGTATCGCGACCCGGTCCAGGAAGTTGCCGTCACCCGGATCACGCAGCAGAAGCTCGCAACGGGCTAGGCATGGATGCTGGCACGCTGCTCATCGTGATCCCGGCGCGCGGCGGCTCGAAAGGACTGCCGCGCAAGAACGCGCGCACGCTCGGCGATCTTCCTTTGTTGGGTTGGACCGCCGAGGCGGTTCGCCATTCGGGTCTCGACGCACACTGTCTGTTGAGCACCGACGATGCCGAGATCGCGGCCATCGGCGCCAGTGTAGGATTGGAAGCACCTTTTCTACGCCCTGAGGAATTGGCGACGGATCAGGCGGGCGCCGCCGGCGTTGCACTGCATGCACTGGACTGGCTGGAATCAACACGCGGCATTCGCGCCGACGCTCTGATGTGGTTGCAACCGACCTCGCCGTTCCGTTCACCCGCGTTGCTGGCGCAAGCCGTCCAACACTTGCGGGACAATGCCGGACTGGATGCCAGGCTGGATGCAGTTGTCGGCGTGAAATCCATCTACCGCACCCTCGGCACGCTGTTCATGGCCGACACCGACGGCAGACTCGCGCCGGTGCAGCGGCAAGCGGAGGAAATCACCCGCC
>JACRMO010000063.1 GCA_016214925.1 Gammaproteobacteria bacterium | reverse complement strand
GCCCGCTGATACCGCAGCAGGGGCATATGGCCGCCTATCCCGGCACCAATGTGCTGATCATTTCCGACCGCGCCGAAAATATCGAGCGGCTGGTGTCCATCGTGCGGCGCATGGACCAGCAGAGCGACAACGAAATCGAAGTCATGCCCCTGCAATATGCCTCGGCCGCCGAAGTGGTGCGCATTATTGCCGCGCTCAACCGCCCGCAGGCCGGCATGCCGCAGGCCGTGAGCGGCGGCGAACCCTCGGTCATCGCCGACGAGCGCACCAACAGCGTGTTGATCGGCGGCGACAAGTCCGACCGGTTGCGTCTGCGCATGGTGATTTCGCATCTGGATACACCACTGGATCGCGGCGGCAACACGCATGTCATCTATCTCAAATATTCCAAGGCCGAGGATCTGGTCAAAGTGCTCACCGGTGTCAGCACGAGCATCGCTCAGGACAAGAAAGGTGGGCAGGCCGCTGGTGGCGGTGCTGCGGCCGCGCAGGCCCAGGACGGACTCAGTATCCAGGCCGATGAGGCGGCAAACGCGCTGGTCATCACGGCATCGCCGGATGTGTTCCGCTCGCTGGAATCGGTGATCCGCCAGTTGGATATCCGCCGCGCGCAGGTGCATGTCGAGGCGGTGATCGCGGAAATCTCCACGGACAAAGCGGTCGAACTGGGTATTCAGTGGCGCGCCACCGATGATCTGGACGGCGCCGGTGTCATTGGTGGTACCAATTTCTCCTCGGGCACCGCGATCAACACTGTCGCGGCGAACCCCCTCGCGGCGGGCGATGGCCTGAATCTCGGCTACTTCGAAGGGACCACCACAATCCTCGGCAAAGAGATTCTCAATCTCGGCGTGCTGGTGAAGGCGCTCGCGGCCGATGCCGGTTCGAACATCCTGTCCACGCCGAATCTGGTGACTCTGGACAACCAAGAGGCCGAGATCGTGGTGGCGCAGAACGTGCCCTTCGTCACCGGTTCCTATACCAACACCGGCGCCACTGAGGGCGCGACCAATCCGTTCCAGACCATCCAGCGCGAAGACGTGGGTCTGACGCTGAAGGTGAAGCCGCAGATCAACGAGGGCGATGCCATCAAGCTCGAAATCGAGCAGGAGATTTCCAACGTCTCCAACAAGCCGGTGCCCGGCGCCACCGACATTGTCACCAATAAACGGTCCATCAAGACCACGGTGATGGTCGACGACAAACAGATGATCGTGCTCGGCGGCCTGCTCGACGACAACCTCAGCGAGAGCGTACAGAAGGTTCCGTTGCTAGGCGATCTGCCGGTGCTGGGTAATTTGTTCAAGTCGCGCAGCACCAACAAGGTGAAGCGCAACCTGATGGTGTTCATGCAGCCGTCCATCCTGCGTGATGCGGCCTATACCAACGAGGTCAGTGCCGGCAAATACAACTTCATGCGCGGCCTGCAAACGCAGATGCGCGATAAGGGCGTGAACCTGCTGCCTGACGAGGAAGCCCCGCTGTTGCCGGATTATCCGCGCGTTGGCGCTGCGTCGGCCACGGCGGAAACCCAACCGCTGCCTGAAGCGCCCGCACCCGTAAGCCCATGAGCGAGACCGCGCCGAACCCGGTGGTGGAACCGGCGGACGTCGCGACGGCTTTGGCGCGGCCGAGTTTTGCCTTTGCCAAGCGTCACGGCGTACTGGTCAGCGACGCGGGCGATGGCCGTTTGTTGGTGCGGCACCGCCCGGATGTCAGCCTCGGCGCGTTGGCCGAACTGCGGCGTTTCCTGCACCGCCCGCTGGTGCTCGAACCGGTGCCGGAGGAGCGCTTCAACATGCTGCTCACCGAGGCCTATGACAGCGAGTCCAGCCAGACCATGCAGATGATGGGCGATCTGGGCGAGGACACCGATCTGTTCAGCATCGCCCAGGCGCTGACGGAGCCGGAAGACCTGCTGGATTCCGAAGACGACGCACCGATCATCCGTCTCATCAATGCGCTGCTCACCGAGGCCATCAAGGAAAACGCCTCGGATATTCATATCGAAACCTTCGAGAACCGTCTGGTGGTGCGCTTCCGCGTCGACGGCGTGCTGCGCGAGGTATTGCAACCGCAGCGTGCGTTGGCGCCGCTGATCGTGTCGCGCATCAAGGTCATGGCCAAACTCGACATCGCCGAAAAACGCTTGCCGCAGGATGGCCGTATCTCGCTGCGCGTTGCCGGCCGTGCGGTGGATGTGCGCGTATCGACGCTGCCGTCCGGACATGGCGAGCGCGTGGTGCTGCGCCTGCTCGACAAACAGGCCGGGCGCCTGGATCTGGAGCACCTGGGCATGGCGCGCGCGGCGCGTATCACCATGGACCGCATCATCCACAGACCGCATGGCATCATTCTGGTGACCGGCCCGACCGGTTCCGGTAAGACCACCACGCTGTATGCCGCGCTGACGCGGCTTAACGATCACAGCCGCAACATCCTTACCGTCGAAGACCCCATCGAGTATTACCTCGACGGCATCGGTCAGACGCAGGTCAACACCAAGGTCGAGATGACCTTCGCGCGTGGCCTGCGCGCCATTCTGCGCCAGGACCCGGACGTGGTGATGGTCGGCGAAATCCGCGACCTGGAAACCGCCGAGATTGCCGTGCAGGCGAGTCTCACCGGCCATCTGGTGTTGTCGACCTTGCACACCAACAGCGCCGTCGGCGCCGTTACGCGCTTGCGCGACATGGGCGTGGAACCGTTCCTGCTGGCGTCGAGCTTGATCGGCGTGCTCGCGCAGCGGCTGGTGCGGGTCTTGTGCCCGCAGTGCAAACAGGCCTTCACCGCCACTGCCGGTGATTGCGCGCTGCTCGACGTGTCCGCCGAACAACCGCCGCCGCTGTACCGTGCTGTCGGTTGTGCGGCCTGCAACAATCTCGGCTATCAGGGCCGCACCGGCATCTACGAGCTCGTCGAGATCGATGAGCGTCTCGCCGGCATGATCCACGACGGCTCCAGCGAGCACGACATGGAACGCTACGCGCATACCCATTCCGCCAGCATCCGCCAGGATGGCATGCGTCGCATCCTCGAAGGCACGACCACGCTGGAAGAAGTGCTGCGGGTGACGCGGGAAGACTGATCCCTAGCCATGCCTGCCTTCGAATATACCGCACTGGATGTCGACGGCCGCGAGCACAAAGGCGTGCTCGAGGGCGATAGCCCGCGTGCGGTGCGTCAGCAATTGCGCGAGCGGCAGTGGACGCCGCTCAACGTCCAGGAAGTCGCCGCGCGCGAGGCGAAATCGGCGCGGCGCTTCAGTCTGGTCCGTGGCGTGGCGGCGGCCGATCTGGCGCTGATGACGCGACAGCTCGCGACGCTGGTGCGTTCCGGTCTGCCGCTGGAAGAGTCGGTGCGTGCGGTGTCGCAGCAGACCGAGAAGGCGCGTCTGAAAAGCATGCTGCTGGGTGTGCGCTCGCGGGTGATGGAAGGTCATTCGCTGGCGGCCGGCTTCGCCGAATTCCCGCATGTGTTTCCCGAACT
Organism: Gammaproteobacteria bacterium; assembly: GCA_016214925.1. GTDB lineage: Bacteria > Pseudomonadota > Gammaproteobacteria > Thiohalobacterales > Thiohalobacteraceae > JAHJQQ01. Next base: position 3,175 of record JACRMO010000063.1, on the reverse strand, counting down.
GTATCGCGCCACGGTCGCGGCCGGCGAACAGTCCGGCCATCTCGATGTGGTGTTGGAACGTCTGGCGGATTACACCGAGAGCCGCCAGCAGTTGCGGCAGAAGATTCAGTTGGCGCTGTTCTATCCCGCCTTGCTCACGATTCTGGCGATCAGCGTCGTTGCTTTGCTGCTGACCTATGTCGTGCCGCAGGTGGTGCAAGTGTTTCAGAACATCGGCCAGCAGTTGCCTTTGCTGACGCGGGGCTTGATCGCGCTCAGCGACTTCATGCGTGCCTACGGTCCCGCGCTGCTGGTGTTGCTGGTATTCGCCGTCGCCGGTTCCAGTTGGCTGCTACGTAAGCCCGGGCCGCGCCGGCAGTGGCATGCGTTTCTGTTGCGCCTGCCGCTGGTGTCGCGGTTGACGCGCGGGCTCAACACCGCGCGCTTTGCCCGCACCTTCAGCATCCTGTTGGCCTCGGGTGTGCCGGCGCTGGAGGCGCTGCGCATCTCCGCCGAGGTGATCGGCAACCTGCCCATGCGCGAAGCGGTCGAAGAGGCCGCGCGCAAGGTGCGCGAGGGCTCCAGCATCTTTTCCGCGCTGGAGAAGAGTCGTTACTTTCCCCCACTGACCCTGCATCTGATCGCCAGCGGCGAGATGTCCGGCAAGCTCGAAGATATGCTGGAGCGCGCCGCCATCAGCCAGGAGCGTGAAATCGAAGTCATGGTTGCGACTTTGCTGGGATTGTTCGAGCCGCTGTTGATCGTGGTGATGGGTGGCTTGGTATTGATTATCGTGCTGGCCATTCTGCTGCCGATCTTCGATCTGAATCAGTTAGTGAAATAAGAAGGCGTGTCCAAGGACGTTGTTCATGGATAAAGCCGCGCAGGGGAGGATATGACTATGGCGACACTCACCCAGAGCGTCCTCTCGGCCATGCGCAATCATCGCCGCTACCTGATCGCACTGTTGTTGCCGCTGCTGTTCATGGGCGCGAATGCCGCCTTGGCCACCAGTGTCCGCGAGGCCACGGTGGCCGAGATGGCGGATAAATCCGCGGTTATTTTCGAAGGCGTTGTGGTCGATGTCCGCGCGCATAAAACCGAGCATGGCAGCATCGTGACCGCGGTGGTCTTCGAGGTGCTGGATGTTATCAAAGGCAGTCTTCCGCAACGACGTCTGACCCTGGAATTCCTCGGCGGTGAAATTCCGGGGGAGCGTCAGTCGATTGCGGCGATGCAATATCCGCAACTCGGCGAGCAGGGGATTTACTTCGCCGAGTCGATCGACCAACCGCTGATCAATCCACTCTACGGTTGGGATCAGGGGCGGTTTCTGGTGCAGCGGGATCATGGGGGCGTCGAGCGTGTACTGACGGCGGGCAAGCGCCCTGTCATGGACGTCCAGGGCAGCGAGTCCACGTTTTTCGCTACGCCGGGCGTTGCCGTAAAGCTTTCCACGGGTGTGGCCAACGGCGTGAGGGCAACCCCGGCCGCTTCGGCCAATGAGGGTTTGTCGACAGGCCAGTTCAAGCAACGCATCCGCAACCTGTTGGGTGCCCCGCCATGAGTGTGCGTACCCTGCGTGGCATGGTGCTGCTCTGCTTGCTGACGGTATTGCCGTCGGCCGGGGCTTATGTGTTCATGGGCTCGAAATGGCCGCAGGCACAAACGACGTTCTACGTCAGTATCCCGGGTTCGAACGGCATCTGGAATAGCGCCTTCGAACAGGCGATGGGGGCATGGTTGCCGGCCGGCTTTCGCTTTCTCATTGTCAGAAATACCTATTCCGATCCGTGTAATTCCAGCGATCACAGAAATGGTGTGCGTTTTAACACCAATGTGTGCGGGTCGGCATTTGGCGCCACAACCCTGGCCATCACGTCGGTTTTTTCCCTGGGCGCGCAAACGACAGAGGCGGATATCGTCTTCAACTCGAAAGAAAATTGGGATGTGTACGCGGGAACGTTGTATGGTTATGCGACCGACTTCCGGCGTGTGGCCGTCCATGAACTGGGGCATGCGCTTGGCCTCGACCACGAAAACGATGTGCCGGCCATCATGGCGTCTGTTGTCGGCAATATTGAAGCGCCGCGGACGGACGATGTGACCGGCGTGAAGGCGCTGTATGGTTTGGCCGGCGGCGACGATTTCGGCAACAGTCTCGGTACGGCGCATGCCATCGCGCCGAACAGCACCACCAACGGGGTCATCGGTACCGGCAGCGATGTGGATGTATTCCGCATTCGCCTGGCCAGTCGCGGGCGTATGACGCTGCGCACGAATGGCGGCACCGATACGGTGGGCACCTTGTATTCCTCGACCGGTGCGGTGCTCGCGGCGAATAACGATGGCTGCGGTAATGGTGTGAACTTCTGTCTCGCGCGCATGCTGAATGCCGGCACCTATTATGTGAAAGTGGATGGATTTTCCACCACCAAGACGGGCCCCTACAGTCTGGTTGCCCGCTTCGCCGTGGACGATTTTGGCAATACCCGGGCGGAGGCGAAGCTCATCGCGCCCAACAGCACGACCAACGGACGCATCAACTCGGGTGGCGATGTCGACTATTTCAAGATTCAGTTGACGTGAAAGCCGATGGCTACGGCACGACGATCACGGTGCCGTATTCCCTGGTTGCCAGCTTCCAATGACCGGTCATCGACTCCTGCTCGTTCTGCTCGTGGCGAATCTGTTCGCAACGCTGCTGGTGTACCGAGGGATGCAGGTGCTGGTCGAGCGCGTCGATCGGTTGCAGTGTGCAGACGCCACGGCGGCGGATACGGGATCGTCCGGTGAGCAGTCCGTTAATCCGGAACCGGGTGCGGGCGATCGAGGTCTCGTACAGGCCAAGCCCGCCGCGGGGCCTGCGCCAGCCGACGAACAGCCCTCCGCGCAGGAAGATCAGCCTGCCCAGCCGCAAGAACAGACCGATGTCGTTGCCGCAGACATGGACGACATCGATCTCATCAAAACCCGCTTCGATGCACAGTACAGCGATTCCGCGCGGACCGCGCAGGTCCAGCAAACGCTCCAGCAGGTGGTGCATACATCCGCGACCTACTTGGGGATCACGCAGGAGCTGGTCGAGTGCAAGGAGACAATCTGCAAACTGGCGCTGGGCTACGCCGATCAAGCGGTGTTCGATGCTTTCGTGGACGACCCGACCATGGCGCTCAAAGGCGAACTCTCGGCCACC
>JACRMO010000062.1 GCA_016214925.1 Gammaproteobacteria bacterium | reverse complement strand
GGTATCGCTCATCAGATACAGACCGGCCATGCCGTACCACACATGCGAACCGGAGTAGTCCATGGCGTGGTCGTGATACCACAGCGGCGCCGGCAACTGGTTGTGGGGGTAGGTGTAGGTGCGGGTGTTGCCGGGTTGGATATAGCTGGTCGGATAACCGTCTTCCGAGGGGGGACAATGCGCGCCATGCAGATGGATACTCACCCTGCCCGGGGCGCCACCCAGCGTGGTCGCGGGCAGACCGTTGTAATGCGTCATGGCGACCTTGCGGCCGGCGCGCGCGCGGATGGTCGGTCCCGGCACCGCGCCGTTGATGCTGATGACCTTGGTTTGCAGGCCGGGGATGATTTCGGCGTAGGTCTCGCCGATGTTCAGGTTGTAGTAGTCAGTGGTGGCATCGGTGCTGCTGGGTGCCAGTACAGAGGGGATTTTCAGCGGCAGCGAGAAGGGCGTTACCGCGGCGAACACTTCGCGCGGCAGCAGCAGGCTGGGTAGACCCACGGTGCCCATCGCACCGAGTGCGCTCATACCCTTCAACAGATCGCGTCTTGTAATCATGGTCGTTCCTCCAACATCTGAATGGTCTTGTCGTTATCCATGCCACAGATGCTCGTCGACGACGGCACCGGTCCGGCCTTGGATCAGGTTTTGTAAACGCAGTTACGACTGGCGGAGAGCGGACGCGGATTTGGGAGGGGGGAGGTGGGGACAGCTGACGAAGTCGATCGCGTGGACCGGTGGGGTGGCTACATATGTGTGCGGCGCGAGGATTGGCGTGGGGGCCGCGGCGAGGCTTAGTGCTTGAAGATGCGCATTGAAATAGCTGTTGCAATGGTCGCAGGTACCGCAGCAAGCGTCGCTTGCGTCCGGCGCTTCCACATCGGCGTCGTGATGATTTTCCTGGGCTGGAGGGTGGTCGGCGGAATCTGCGGCGTCCGAATGGGCGGTATGGTCAGCGCGCTGCGAACAACCTGAAAGATCCGGGTAGGCATTGGCTGTCGTGGCTAGATTGGCAAGCAGAAACGCGGTCGTCATAAACGCGGCGAACGCGCGCATGATAAGCCTGAATCTGTGGACCAGTCTGTGCAAAGGCGACGGCTCCGGCGACTACTTTAATTATTGGCCTATCCTTGCCGGGGTGTCCGCTACCTGATTCCGTCGTCTCGTCTTCCAAGCAGCGCCAGAGGACGGCAGGTAGTCTTGTATATCTCTCTGGGGGTATTTCTACTCCGTTGTCCGAGGGCTTGTCTGCAACCAAAGATACAGAACCCATGCGGGTGTCGCGTCTGGTCACTTCTTCGATAACTGCGCGAGTGACTCCGATGACAACAGTTCGATGCGACCCCGCTGGAGTTTGACGCGACGCATATGTTCGAATTCTTTGAGCAAGCGGCTGACGACGACGCGTGTGCTTCCCAGACGACGCGCCAGTTCCTCGTGGGTGATGTCGATCTGCGTTGTATTGCCCTGACCGTATAATTGTCCGAGCAGACAGGCGAGGCGCAGTTCCAGACGTTCGAACGCTACATGTCCCACCAAGCCCATCAGCTCGCGCATGCGCCGGCTCAAGTCGTGCAGGATGAATGCCCTGAAGTCATTGGACTCCGCCATGGCTGTATGGAAATGCGCCGCCGGGATCGCGACGGCGTGGACTTCGTTTTCAGTGATGGCATTCGCGGAATAGTCTGTTCCTTCGAGCAGCGTGCCCAAAGTCAGTATGCAAACTTCACCATGGCAGGTGCGATACAGCATGATCTCCCGGCCATCTTCCGCGGTCTTGAAGATATGCACGTTGCCGGAGGCGACCAACAGAAAATCCCGGCAGGGCTGATGTTCGCGGATCACGACGGTGTCGGGGGGTAGCACGAATTCCTTGGCGGCTTTGACCGCTTCAAGCCAGGCCGTATCGGTGATCGATGCCAGGCTGGGAAAGCTGGCCAACCAGCCGGGGATATCGGTGAGCGGTTTGACGTTATTGCGCGGCACTGGAGTATCTCCCGAGGTGTGGGGTTTGCCTGTGTCGCGGGTAAATGTGTGGCGACTCATGTCCCACATCCTGCCGCAGTCGGGAGAATCACGCAATCTTCCTCCGCCTACCGTCTTACTTATGCCCCGCGTGGTCTTGGTTATCCCACTGTCCAGATCCTGGGTACATCGGACATGCGCCAAACTCCAGACGTGGACAGGGATCTACCCTATACGTTCTCACTCACCGTGCTCCGACCCCTGTGCAACCCTCTGAAATCCCGTGCATCCCCGCCGCCAGAAAATTTTTTCCAATCCTGGCAAGAGTTTTGAATGCATTTAGGCGAGCGTCGATGATTTGACGTCGATCCTGTGTGAGGCGGATATGAACGGTACTGACCTGATGACTACTCTGCGCCACTTGATGCGCAACGGCCTGGGTGCTCCCCTGCTGCTGGTCCTGATGCTGGCGATGATGGTGGTACCACTGCCGCCGATCGCGCTGGACATGCTGTTCACTTTCAACATCGCCCTGTCGCTGGTGGTGATGATGGTGGTGATCTACGCGCTGCGGCCGCTGGATTTCGCCATGTTCCCCACCGTGCTGTTGCTGGCGACCTTGATGCGCCTGGCGCTCAACGTGGCCTCGACACGCGTGGTGTTGTTGGAGGGCCATACCGGCACCGGCGCCGCCGGCAAGGTGATCGAGTCCTTCGGTGAGTTCGTGATCGGCGGTAACTACGCGGTCGGTCTGGTGGTGTTCGCGATTCTGGTGATCGTCAACTTCGTGGTGGTGACCAAGGGCGCCGGGCGCGTATCCGAGGTCAGCGCGCGGTTCACTTTGGACGCCATGCCCGGCAAGCAGATGGCCATCGACGCCGATCTCAATGCCGGTCTCATCACCCAGGACGAAGCACGCACGCGTCGTC
>JACRMO010000075.1 GCA_016214925.1 Gammaproteobacteria bacterium | reverse complement strand
TGATGGGTCTGTGCGATCGCATCGCCGTGCTGGATTTCGGCGAGAAGATCGCCGAAGGCGCGCCGCGCGAAGTACAGAACGACCCGCGCGTCATCGCCGCCTATCTGGGTGGAGAGTTGGGTGGGGACGCGGCGTGAATCAACTTGAAGTGCGTGATCTCTCGGTGGCCTACGGCAATATCCACGCAGTGCATCATGTGAGTTTGGAGTTGCGTCAGGGTGAGCAAGTCTGTCTGATCGGCGCCAACGGCGCGGGCAAGACTACATTGCTCAAGGCGCTCGTCGGTCTACTGCCACCCGCCGCCGGCACCGTGCAGTTCGAAGGCGCATCGCTCACACGCAAACCGTCGCACGAAATTGTACGTCATGGCGTCGCGCTAGTGCCGGAAGGCCGCGGTGTGTTCAGCCGCCTGAGCGTGGCCGAGAATCTCGATATGGGTGCCTATGCGCGCCGCGATCACACCGAAGTGCGCAAGGATTTGGATCGAGTGTTCGAACTGTTCCCGCGCCTCGCCGAACGTAAGACCCAGGCAGCGGGATTATTGTCCGGCGGCGAACAGCAAATGCTCGCCATCGGCCGTGCCATGATGAGCCGTCCCAAACTCCTGCTCCTCGACGAACCCAGCATGGGTCTCGCCCCGCTCATGGCGCAGAAGATCTTCGAGACCATCCGCTTCATCGCCGAACAAGGCGTGACCCTGCTGCTGGTCGAACAGAACGCGCGCCTCGCGCTGCAAACGTGTAGTCGCGGTTACGTCATGGAAAGCGGTGCTATCACGCTGACCGATAGCGCGCAGAATCTGATCGACAACCCGAAGGTGCGGCAAGCGTATTTGGGGGAGTGAAGAGTTTGGTTTCTGGGTTGCGAGGAAAAACAAATCCGTCCCTATATTATGATTTTACGAATCAATGTCCCCAGACCAGCACGCAATCGCGGCAGGCCTGCTTGGCGGAATAGAGCGCACGATCTGCGCCGTCGATGGATTCCTCGATAGCGGGGCGATGCAAAAGGATGCCGTGACCAGAATAGGCGTATCTCCAGCATGCACCGGCGTCGGGTCGCAAGTCCTCTGCGAATGCGTTCCATCACGGCCTTCGCGGCCTGCAAATCCGAATTGGGTAGAGAGATCAGAAGCCCATCGCCGCCGTAGCAGAATATCCGGTCATAGCGTCTGAGACAGGTTTTGACATAGCTCACCATGGCAGTCAACACATGGTCGCCAACGATATGTCCGTAGCTGTCATTGACCGACTTGAAATGTTCGAGGTCAAAGAGCGCGAACGAGCATGCCTGAAGCCTCGCTTCACCAGCGCATGTATCTGTCTGAGTGTTGTGAGCAAGCCGATGCAGTTTTCAATCGTCTGCCAAAGCTGGCGGCATACGGGGACGCGTATACAACTGTTAGGAAATAACGACAAACCCATACAACCACCATTCAAGCACTCATTTCACGGCCCCAAAACGTTGCCTAGTCAGAATAAGGCGGCGCTGCATTTCGTCACCCCCAAGGCCGATATTATGGATGAGCTCGAGACGCTGCATGCTCGACATCCCAGAGTAATATGAAGAAAAGGTCTGATTCCTCTCCAATTCTTCAAGTGCGGCTGCCGCAATCCAGTTTCCTATTGAGTTCTGGTTATGGGGAGATACGGAATCGAAACGCTCTCCAGGCGCGAGAAATGGCTCGACGGGGTTCACCTGGCGTTGCTGGAAAATCGTGTTACATAGCTGTCCGAGTGCATTTACTGCGACTGAGCGAGCTCCGTAGTCTCGTGCCACACGAGCCAAGCTGGATAGGCGCAGATATACGGGCTGAGTTTCACATAGATGCTTAAGTTTCAAATAACTGGCTTCGAGGGCAGCAAAGCGTTCAGCGATCGGCAATGATGTATCTCGAGAGAGGGAATAAAGAAATAGAGACTCCTCAACTTCATTGCTCTGACTATTTGCCATCATTTTCACCCAAGTCTCTGAAAGCACCTTGCCATAAGGCAATTTCACTAGCGTCTCTTGCCATCCATACTTGTCATAGCCAACCGACTTATTCGAAATATGGCTAACGTCGAATTTGTTCAATGAAGATATGTTGGCTGCCGCCTTAACTAGGAACCCCTGCGTAGCAAGGTGGGCAGCTCTATCTGGTTTGCAACAGAATAGATTGAGCAAGTACCCATCTGCGGCCACTTCATCATCAAAAGGAATCAACAAATTAAGTCCGGGCACAAGACGGTAGGATTGATATCCGAGTGCAGAAAACTGCCGCACTAGATCCAGGTGAAACTCATCGCCCGCTTTAATTTCGTATTGGATTAGAGGCGATTCAGAAGTGAGGAAATTGCGCCCCCCGCGCAGGATGTTGGTCTCCTCTCCTTCAGCATCGATTTTCATGAAATCGATGCCTTTCCAGCCATAGCTGTCCATGGAGGCATCAAGAGTCACGAGTGGTACGGTTTCACTCGCCCCCATGAACTGTTCGCCGCGTACTAGTTCATTAAGTTCTGAGTTTTCATTTAGTGATAATTGTGCTGTTCCTGTCGTGTTTGAGAGTGCGCTACGCACAAGCATCACATGGCTGAAGTTGTTGGTGGCGATACTAGTAGCAAGTAGGTCTGCGGTATTTGATGCGGGCTCAAAGGCCCATACGCTTCCGGTCGGACCAACTAGCTTGGCCATTGCGAGGGTGTATACTCCGTAGTTAGCGCCGATATCGATAACCCTCTGTCCAGGTTGGATCAAGTGTCTTAGAAACTTGATTTCGTCCTCGAACCAATCCCCTTGCTCACGCAAGACATAGGTGGTAATCAGATCCAGAGAGTCAGGTACAACGATGTGCACACCATCTACAAGTTTTAGGGTGATATTTGGAGGCATGTTTATCTGCCGTCTGATTATAGATTCGAGTATGTTACATGAAATCCAGTATTACTAAGTGAATAGTTTATACATCATTAATGCCGGATATGTGGCCATATAGAGGAATGAGCGGGGTGGACGATGCAGGGCGGGTAAAGTCAAATCTCAGAGAACGATAGAAGCAAGCGATTGCACTGGTCGAGCCTGTAAATAATTCTGTGTAACCGCTCATGCTGCTACAGGTGCGCGCTGATGCGGTCACCGAAGTAGACCACCTTCATGGCCGACTCATCGCTGGGGAACAGCTTGCGCCGTTTGGTGGCTTTGCGGATCACGCTGTTCAGGGATTCGATGGCGTTGGTGGTGTAATCGCCTTGCGGATATCCGATGGATACTCGAACAGCGTGATCAGGTTGACCCAGTGGTCACGCCAGGATTGCGCGATCTTCGGATACTGCGCCTCCCAGGTGGCGGCGAAGTGCTCCAGTTCCTGACGGGCTCCAACTTCCGTGGCGGATTGATAGATCCGCTTCAGGTCGGCCGTGACGGCCTTGTAGTCTTTCCACGAGACGTACTTCAGGCTGTTACGCACCATATGCACGATGCACAGCTGGATCTTGGTCTGTGAATACTCGGCAGCAATGGCCTCTGGGAAGCCCTTCAAGCCATCGACACAGGCAATGAGAATGTCCTGTAAGTCACGGGTCTTGAGCAGGACCTGGTAGTCCATCTGCGTGAGGCGGGTCTGGCCTTTGCGTACGAACTGCGGATCGAACGAGCCATTGCGGTCGCGAGGCGTCTCAATTGAGACCTCGCCGTGCTGGCCTTTTAGGCGCTTGGCAGTAGTACCGTTGCGGCTGTTGCCGCTACCACGTCCTGCGGGATCATGCTTCTCATAACCCAGATGCTCATCCAGTTCGGCGTTCAGCGCCGCCTCGACGGTTAGCTTGAGCAGTTGCTGGGTGAGTGCACCCAGATCCTTCTCGGTCTTGATATCCTTGACCAGTTCGGTGACCAGGGCTTTCAGTTTGTCTTCTTTCATCACTGCGCTCATCATTACTATCCTCGTATAAAGGTAGAAAATAATGAGCAGTTACACAATTTGATTTACAGGCTCCACTGGTCAGAAACTGGACGTCCTCAGCATGCGCGCTATTGCTTCTGTTTTATAGCGCCAGCGCCATTTGCCACATCATTTTAACTAACAACACCGCCTCACCCCATTCCACTTCCGTTCCTGCTCGGCCTTGAAGAATGCCTGCCGCGACAAGGGTTGACCGCCATCAGCCGCATGATGCACGCGCCAATGTTCCAGATAACGCTCATAGGCGTCATCTCCGCTCATGCGGCGTACGAAATTCCAAAGCCGTTGCAGTGCACGCATCGCCATCAATCCCGCACCCAATCCTCGACCAGCCGCGTCGGTTCATGCGGCGCCTCGGACAGTGGCGGATGCGCGCGGCCGCGCAGTACGCGCAGGGATACGCGTAAGGTGTCGATCACTAGCACCCAGGTGAGCACCAGGAACAGCATGGTCAGCAGCGCGTCGAGGCGTTGGTTGAAAATGATCTGTTGGGTCTGGGCGATCTTCTCGGGCGGGATGCTGCCTGCGCCGAGTTTTGCAGCAAGGTCGTTGGCCTTGGCGATGAAGCCGATGCCGACTTCCGGGCTGAAGAGTTTTATCCAGGCGGCGCTGGAGGTGATGGTCACCAGCCAGGTGAGTGGCACGACGGTGACCCAGGCATAGCGTGCCTTGCGCGATTTGATCAGGATGGTGGTCGCGACGCACAGCGCGATGGCGGCAAGCATCTGGTTGGAGATGCCGAACAATGGCCACAAGCTGTTGATGCCGCCGAGCGGGTCGATGGTGCCCATGTATAAGAAGTAACCCCAGGCCGCGACGACCACCCCGCTGGTGAGCAACACGCCCGGATACCAGGAGGTGCGGCCGAGCGCGGGGATCACGTTGCCGAGCATGTCCTGCAACATGAAGCGCGCGACGCGCGTGCCGGCATCGAGTGTGGTGAGGATGAACAACGCCTCGAACATGATGGCGAAGTGATACCACATGGCGAGCAGGCCGGCGCCGAAGGCGGAGGCGAAGATGCTGGCCATGCCGACCGCGAGCGAGGGTGCACCGCCGGTGCGCGCGAACAATGTCGCTTCACCCATTTCGCGTGCGAGTGTTTCCATTTGTTCGACCGTGACCGGAAAGCCCCAACTCGAAATCATTGCCACGGCCGCGGCCGGTTCGGCGCCGACCACGCCGGCCGGGCTGTTGATGGCGAAGAACACGCCGGGATCGAGCACGGTGGCGGCGATCATCGCCATGATGGCGACGAAGGATTCCATCATCATGCCGCCGTAGCCGATCATGCGCATGTCGCGTTCGTTGGACAGCAGCTTGGGCGTGGTGCCGGAGGAGATCAGCGCGTGGAAACCGGAGATGGCGCCGCAGGCGATGGTGATGAACACGAACGGGAACAGCGTGCCGCCGAAAATCGGGCCGGTGCCGTCGATGAACTGGGTGAGCGCCGGCATCTTGATATCGGGGCGCAGGACGACGATGGCAATCGCCAGCGCGATGATCGTGCCGAGCTTCATGAAGGTCGACAGGTAATCGCGCGGCGCCAGCAGCAACCACACCGGCAACACCGCCGCGGCGAAGCCATAGCCGATCACCATCAGCGCGAGATCCGGACCTTCGTAATCGAACCAGCCGCGCAACGCAGGCTGATGATCGATCCAGCCACCGCCCCACACCGCGAACAGCAACAGTGCCAAACCGAGCAGCGAACCTTCGAGCACGCGGCCGGGGCGGATGTTGCGCATGTACAGACCAATCAGGATCGCGATGGGAATGGTCGCCGCCACCGTCGAGGTCGCCCACGGGCTGTGCTTCATGGCGTTGACCACCACCAGACCGAGCACGGCGATGAGAATAATCATAATGGTCATCACGCCGAGCAACGCGGCGATGCCGCCGACGGGACCGAGTTCGTGACGCGCCATTTGACCAAGCGAACGGCCGTTGCGGCGCGTCGAGAAGAACAGGATGACGAAGTCCTGCACGCAGCCGCCGAGCACCGCGCCGATCAATATCCATAACGTACCCGGCAGATAGCCGAACTGCGCGGCGAGCGTCGGACCGATCAGCGGGCCCGGGCCGGCGATGGCGGCGAAGTGATGGCCGAACACGATCCATTTGTTGGTCGGCACGAAATCGCGGCCGTCGTTGAAGCGTTCGGCGGGCGTGGCGCGGGTCGGGTCGATCACCAGGACTTTGGCGGCGATGAAGGCGCTGTAGAAACGGTAGCCGATGGCATACACGCAGATCGCCGCGACGATGAACCACAGACTGTTGATGCTCTCGCCGCGGTGCAGTGCAATGCCGCCGACGGCAGCGGCGCCGGTGAGGGCGACGGCGAACCAGAGCAACATGCCGAGCGGGGTGAGCGGGCGCGGTCTGGCGTCATTGGCAGCGGACATGCAGTGGCTCCTTTGGCGGGCGCTGGCCGAAAGATAAAACAGAAAACCGGTTTTTACACCAAAGCGCGCAAAGAACGCAGAGAAAACAATGATTGGTCAGGAAACCCTGGGTACTTGGCCATGCCTGCGCAAGCGGGCAAGACACACGTCAGTCTATGGGGCGTTAAGGAATAGTTATTGTTTTCTCTGCGTTCTTTGCGCGCTTTGGTGTGAAATAAAGGTCTCAGGCTACCAGCGGAAGATCACCCAGCTCGGCACCAGAATCTTGGGGTCGAGTTCGTTGCGCTGGGTTTCCAGGTTGCCGTCGCCGTCGGCGTCGACCAGATAGTAGGGAAGGCCTTTGCTCGGCGTCACCTTGATCATGTAGAGCTGACCGTTGATGCGGTATTCCTCAACAGTGCGGTCTTCCTTGCGGATGATGGTGACTTCCGGCTCGATGGCCTCTTGCTCATCGCCGGACGACGGCGGCGGTGGCGCGTCGCCGGGCGCGGTCTGTTCCGGCGGTGGGGGCGGCACGGCGGCTTCTTGAGCCATCAACGGTGGGGCCATCAACGGCGAGGTGGCCAGCAGGCCGATGCACAGCAGGGTAAGCAGGTTTTTGTTCATGCGGTTCACAGTTGCAGCAGCATTTCCTGTTCCTGGGCCGACGGCTCGAAGCCCCGGGTCTCGTAGTGCTTAAAGATAGCATCGACGACCTCGTTTGCGGTATCCACCACCGCAAACAAGTTGAGATCTTCCGCAGAGATGGTGCCCGCGTCCACCAGCGTGGTGCCGAACCACTGAATGAGGCCTTCCCAGAACGGTTTGCCCACCAACACGATGGGGATGCGCCGGGTCTTGCCGGTCTGCACCAGGGTGAGAATCTCGGCCAGTTCGTCCAAGGTGCCGAAGCCACCCGGCAGGACCACGTAGGCCGAGGCGTATTTGACGAACATCACCTTGCGCGAGAAGAAGTGCCGGAAGTTGAGCGAGATGTCCTGATAGCCGTTGCCGGACTGTTCGTGCGGCAACATGATGTTCAGACCGATGCTGGGCGATTTGCCGGCCTGCGCGCCCTTGTTGGCCGCTTCCATGATGCCGGGGCCGCCGCCGCTGACCACCGAGAAACCGGCGTCGGAGAGGGTTCGCGCGATCTGTTCGGCGAGCTGGTATTCCGGCACTTCAGGGCGCGTGCGCGCCGAGCCGAAGATGCTCACCGAGGGTTTGATGCTGGACAGCCGCTCGAAGCCTTCGACGAATTCCGCCATGATCTGGAAGATCTTCCAGGATTCGCGGGTGAGTTGGGTGTCGTCGACCGGCTTCATGCCGGGATGATGACTGCGGGTATGATTGTCCATCGTGGTCTGTACCTACATGCATGGCCGGAGGCGGCCTGATACTGGCTTTAAAGCAATATCCATACCCGGATTGAGCGCCGGATGGTGTGACCGCGCGCATGATAGCATGTAAGCCCCTGAACGCTGACGACGGCCGATCCAAGACACTCCCGCATGGCGAATCCTCCTGTTACCCCGCTGGTTCTGGTCGACGGCTCTTCGTATCTGTACCGCGCCTTCCACGCCTTGCCGCCGCTGACCAATTCACGCGGCGAGCCGACCGGCGCGGTGTACGGTGTGGCCAACATGCTGCGCAAATTGCTGGCCGATTACGCGCCCGAGCATATCGCCGTGGTCTTCGATGCGCGCGGCAAGACCTTCCGCGACGACATGTTCGAACACTACAAGGCCAATCGCCCGCCCATGCCGGACGACTTGGCCACGCAGATCGAACCGCTGCACGCGTTGGTCGCCGCGTTGGGCTTTCCCATTTTGCAGGTGACCGGTGTGGAGGCCGACGACGTGATCGGTACCTTGGCGCGCCAGGCCGCCGCGCGCGGAATGCCGGTGGTAATCTCGACCGGCGACAAGGATATGGCGCAGCTGGTCGACGATAAGATCACCCTCATCAACACCATGTCCAACACGACGCTGGATATTCCGGGCGTGGTCGAGAAATTCGGCGTGCCGCCCGAGCGCATCATCGATTACCTGGCGCTGGTCGGCGACACCAGCGACAACATCCCCGGCGTGCCCAAGGTCGGACCGAAGACCGCGGCGAAGTGGCTTAATGACTTCGGTTCGCTGGATGACGTCATCGCGCGCGCCGGCGAGATCCCCGGCAAGGTCGGCGAGAGCCTGCGCGAGAATCTCGAACAACTGGCGTTGTCGCGTGAACTCGCGACCATCCGTTGCGACGTGCTGCTCGATCAGGGCGTCGAAGCGCTGGCCATGCGCGCGCCGGACACGGCGGCGTTGCGCGCGCTGTATAAACACCTGGAATTCAATACGTGGCTGCGCCAGCTCGACGAGTCGGCCGGCAGTACGACGAGCGCCGACACAAACATTGCCGCGAGTGCGCCGAAACAGGCGAGCGCGGATGCCTACGAAACGGTGCTCACGCAGGCGCAGTTGGATCGCTGGCTTGCGCGTTTGGAAAAGGCCGAGCTGTACGCCTTCGACACCGAGACCACCAGCCTCGACTACATGCAGGCGCGCATCGTCGGCGTGTCGTTCGCCATCGAGCCGGGTGAAGCGGCGTATGTGCCGCTGGCGCACGACTATCCCGGCGCGCCGGAGCAGCTCGATCGCGATGCGGTGCTCGCGCAACTCAAACCGCTGCTGGAAAATCCCGCGCCGCGCAAGATCGGCCAGCATCTGAAATACGATATGAACGTGCTGGTCAATCACGGCATCGCGCTCGCCGGCATTGCCTTCGACACCATGCTCGAATCCTATGTGCTCGACAGCACCGCCTCGCGCCACGATATGGATTCGCTGGCGCTGAAATACCTCGATCACAAGACCATCACATTCGAAGAGGTCGCCGGCAAGGGCGTCAAACAGCTCGCGTTCAACGACGTGCCGATCGAGCAGGCCGGCGTCTATGCGGCGGAAGATGCCGACGTCACCTTGCAACTGCATCGCGCGCTGTGGCCACGACTGGAAAAGACCCCGGCGTTGGTACGCGTGTTGACCGAGATCGAGCTGCCATTGATCCCGATCCTGTCGCGCATGGAACGCACCGGCGTGCTGGTCGACATAAAGATGCTTGCGGTGCAGAGCTGCGAACTCGCCACGCGTCTGCATGAGATCGAACAAGAGGCGCATCGTGTCGCCGGTCAGCCGTTCAACCTCGGTTCGCCCAAACAGATCCAAGAGATTCTCTACGACAAGCAAGGTCTGCCGGTGCTGGCGAAGACGCCCAAGGGTGCGCCGTCCACCGCGGAAAACGTGCTTGCGGAGTTGGCGCTGGATTACCCGCTGCCTAAGCTGATCCTCGATCATCGCTCGTTGTCGAAACTCAAATCGACGTACACCGATCGTCTGCCCGAGCAGGTCGATGCGCGCAGCGGACGTGTGCATACTTCTTATCATCAGGCCGTGGCCGCAACCGGCCGTTTGTCGTCGACCGATCCGAATCTGCAGAACATTCCGGTGCGCACCGAAGAAGGCCGGCGCATCCGTCAAGCGTTCATCGCACCGCCGGGACACGCGATCGTCGCCGCCGACTATTCGCAGATCGAATTGCGCATCATGGCGCATCTGTCCGGCGATGCGGGTTTGTTGCGCGCGTTCGCGGCGGGCCAGGATATTCATCGCGCGACCGCCGCGGAGGTGTTCGGTGTCACACCGGAGCAGGTGAGCGCCGATCAGCGTCGCTCGGCCAAGGCGATCAACTTCGGCTTGATCTACGGCATGTCGGCGTTCGGTCTCGCCAAGCAGTTGGGCATCGAGCGCGGTGCGGCGCAGGATTATGTCGATTTGTATTTCGCGCGCTATCCGGGCGTGAAGCAGTACATGGACGAGACGCGCGCGCAGGCGCATGAGCTCGGCTATGTCGAAACGGTGTTTGGTCGCCGCTTGTATTTGCCCGACATCAACGCGCGCAATGTGCAGCAACGCAACGCCGCGGAACGCACCGCCATCAATGCGCCCATGCAAGGCACCGCGGCGGACATCATCAAGCGCGCCATGATCCGCACCGACGGCTGGTTGCGCGACAGCGGCCTGCGCGCGCGGATGATTATGCAAGTCCACGACGAACTGGTGTTCGAGGTGGCCGAGCCCGATCTTGAGGCGGTCAAGGCCGGGGTCCGGCAATGCATGACGGCGGCGGCCGAGCTGCGGGTACCTTTGGAGGTGGATATCGGTGTCGGCGGCAACTGGGATGAGGCGCATTGACAACAAATCGCGGCAACACGCTGACTGGGAATGTGAATGCGGCAACCGCCATTGTACCGGCGCTACAACATAAGATTTTTCACGGGATGCGAAACAAACTTTTTACACACAAGGCCGGACGATTGGGCTAGTATTTGGACGGAGCGCTGGTGGGCAATGCGGGTCGGGAACTAAATCGTCGATCCATGTTCTTAAATGCCAGATAGCGCACAGCAGACGGTTTTTACGGGTCCTATTCTTCCTCCCTAGAGTAGGGTCCCTTTGATAGCCCGGTATC
>JACRMO010000074.1 GCA_016214925.1 Gammaproteobacteria bacterium | reverse complement strand
GGATCGCGCCCGGTGATGTCGTCGTCAGTGCCGGCGCGAATTTGTTGCGCGAAGGCCAGGAGATCAGAGCACTGCGATGAGGAATCGTTTCAATCTCACCGCGCTGGCCCTCGGGCAGCGCGAGCTAGCGTGGTTCTTCATCGTGCTCATCGGCATCGGTGGACTGCTGGCCTATTTCCAACTGGGGCAACGCGAGGATCCGGATTTCACGCTGCGCATCATGGTGATCCGCACCTTGTGGCCGGGCGCGACCACCAGCCAGGTCGACGATCAGGTCGCCGACCGCATTCTGAAAAAACTCCAGGAAGTGCCGTACTACAAGGTTGCCAGCAGTTATTCCCGCAGCGGTGAATCGATCATCATTCTGGAGCTGCTGGACACCTCGCCACGCGCCGAGGTACCGGAACTCTGGTATCAGGTGCGCAAGAAGGTCGGCGATATCACCTACAGCTTGCCCCCCGGCGTGATCGGACCGAGCTTCAATGACGAATGGGGCGATGTGTTCGGTTCGATCTACGCGCTCACCGGCGACGGTTTCAGTCAGGCGGAGCTGCGCCACTGGGCCGACATCGCCCGCCAGCGACTGGTCAAACTGCCGGATGTATCCAAGGTTGAACTGGTCGGCGTGCAGCCGGAACAGATCAACGTGACGATCTCCACCCAGCGGCTCGCCGTGCTCGGTATTCCGCCGGTGGCGATCGCTGCGGCCATTCAGGCGCAGAACATCATCGAGGATACCGGACGCTTGCACAGTGGCGGTTTCGCGGTGCCGCTGCGCGTCAAAGGCGATCTGAAGTCGCTGGAGGAGCTGCGCCAGCTGGCGCTGCGCGTGAATGATCGAACCATCCGCCTCGGCGACATCGCCGAAATTACGCGTGGTTATGTCGATCCGCCGGAGATCCTCATGCGCTACGCCGGCAAGCCCGCGGTCGGCGTCGCCGTGGCCATGAAGCCGCGCGGCGATGTGTTACGCCTGGGCAAGGATCTGAACCAAACCATGCAAGCCCTGCGCGCCGAAATACCGCTGGGCCTCGACTTCGCGCGCGTATCCAACCAACCCGCCGTCGTCAGCGAGTCGGTGAACGAATTCATGCGCGCGTTTCTGGAGGCGGTCGCCATCGTGTTGCTGGTGAGCTTCTTGAGTCTGGGTATGCGCGCAGGCTTGGTCGTCGCCGTGACCATTCCGTTGGTGGTCGCCGCGATCTTTCTGCTGATGCGCCAGTTCGGCATCGATCTGCACCGGGTGTCCACCGGTGCGTTGATCATCGCGCTGGGTTTGTTGGTGGACGACGCCATGATCGTGGTGGAGATGATGGCGCGCAAACTGGAGGAGGGACTGGACCGCATCCGCGCCGCCGCCTTCGCCTATACGGCCACGGTGTTTCCGATGCTGACCGGCACGCTGGTTACGGTCGCGGGTTTTCTGCCTATAGGCACTGCCAAGTCGATGACCGGTGAATACACCTTCTCGATATTCGCCGTGGTGTGTATGGCCTTGCTGGCCTCGTGGGTCGCCGCGATCTTTGTGACACCGCTGGCCGGTTTTCATTTATTGAAGGCGCATGTCGGCACCCGTCACGAGGTCTTCGATACGCCGTTCTATCGACGCCTGCGCCGGCTCATCGAAGGGTGTCTGCATCAGCGCAAGACGGTTATGCTCGGCACGTTGCTGCTGTTCGTGCTGGGTGTGGCGGGCATGGCATTCACCGAAAAACAATTCTTTCCTTCGTCCAATCGGACGGAAATATTGGTCGAACTGTGGCTGCCGGAAGGCGCCTCGATTCACGCCACCGAACACGAAGCCGAACGCATCGAGGTGACGCTGGCGAAAGACACCGACATAGCAAGTTATGTGACCTATATCGGCTACGGCTCGCCGCGTTTCTTCCTGTCGCTGGATCAGAAGCTGTATAGGCCAAATTTCGCTCAAGTCGTCGTGCTGGCCAAGGATATCGACGCGCGCGAACGCGTGGTCGAGCGGTTGCGCGTGTTGCTGGATAATGAATTCCCCGGTCTGCGCACCCGTGTGCAGCGCGTGCCGTTAGGGCCGCCCGTCATTTATCCCGTCGAATTCCGCGTGCTGGGCAACGATCTCGCCGAACTCAAACGTCAGGGCGATGCGGTTGCCAATCTCATGCGCGCCGATCTGCGGCTGCGCGATGTACATGCCGACTGGGGTTATCAGTCGCCGGTGCTGCGTATCGAGGTGGATCAGGATCGGGCGCGCGCCGCGGGCGTGAGTTCGATCGATATCGCCCGCACGCTGCGCGGTGTCGTCGAGGGTCTGCCGCTGGGGCAGTTCCGTGAAGGCGATCAGCTGATCGGCATCGTACTGCGCTCGCCGGTATCCGAGCGCGCCGACTTGGCGCAGGTCGCCACGCTGAATGTGCCCGGCGCCAACGGCGTGAGCGTGCCGCTCAGTCAGATTGCGCGACTGGTGCCGGCGCTGGAGGAACCGATCCTGTGGCGTCGCGATCGCGATTTGTCCTTGAGCGTGCGCGCGGATATTGTCGATGGCGTGCAGGCCGCGGATGTTTCGCTGGCCATAGATAAACAACTCGACACAGTGCGCGCAAATTTGCCGCCCGGTTTCCGTATCGAGGTCGGCGGCGATCTGGGCGAAAGCGTCGGCGCGCAGGCCTCGATCAATGCCGGTATGCCGCTGATGCTGGCGGTGATCCTCGGCGTGTTGATGATCCAGTTGAAATCGCTGTCGCGGACCCTGATGGTCGTGCTGACCGCGCCGTTGGGCATCATCGGCGTGGCCTTTGCCTTGCTGGTGTTTCACAAGCCGTTCGGCTTCGTCGCCATGCTCGGCACCATCGCCTTGGGTGGGATGATCATGCGCAACACGGTGATCCTCATCGACCAGATCCGCCAGGACCGCGAGGCCGGGCTGGCCGATTGGGATGCCATCCGCGAATCCACGGTACGGCGCTTCCGGCCGATCACCCTGACCTCGGCGGCTGCCATCCTGGCCATGATCCCACTGACCAGGAGCGTGCTCTGGGGGCCAATGGCCTACGCCATCATGGGCGGCCTGTTGTTTGCCACGCTGCTGACCATCGTGTTCGTGCCGGCCTTGTACGCCAGTTGGTTTAGGGTCAAGGAGCCTTGATCGCTCCTGACCACACCGATCACAATTGGGGCGGGCAATTAGCCCGGCACGGCCCGGGAGATTCCGGTAGAATCGGCCCCCATCCAACCGCAACCCGCGCCGGCGTCTGGAACGATGAGCGAAATCAACAGCCCCGCAGAGATCCGCGAAGCACCGCAGCAGGCCCCTCAGCAATCTGAGATGCCGTTTGCCATCGTGCAGGGTGCGGCGATGACCTCGCTGCCACAGGATCTGTACATCCCGCCGGATGCCCTGGAAGTCATTCTGGAATCATTCGAAGGTCCGCTGGACCTGCTGCTCTACCTCATCAAGCGTCAGAACCTGGATATCCTCGATATCCCGATCGCCGCCATCACCCATCAGTACATGACGTACATCGATCTGATGGAGAACATGCGCCTGGAACTGGCGGCCGAATATCTGGTCATGGCGGCCATGCTGGCGGAGATCAAATCGCGCATGCTGCTGCCGCGGCCGGCGGATGCCGAGAGTGAAGAGGACGGTCCGCGCGCGGAGCTGGTGCGCCGCCTGCAGGAATACGAGCGCTACAAACAAGCCGCCGAGGATCTGGATGCCTTGCCGCACGTCGGTCGCGATGTATTCCTCACCAGCGCCCAGGCGCCGGAACGGCAGCAGACGCATCAGCACCCGGACGTCGATCTGCAGGAGTTGCTGCTGGCGTTCCGCGAGGTGATGAAGCGGGCGCAAATGTTCACCCACCATCATGTGCAGATGGAAACGCTGTCGGTGCGCGAGCGCATGTCCAATGTGCTCAGCCGCGTGACCGCGGATGCCTTCGTCGAATTCCACAGCCTGTTCACGGTCGAGGAGGGGCGCATGGGTGTCGTGGTGACGCTGCTGGCGGTGCTCGCACTCATCAAAGCATCCTT
>JACRMO010000073.1 GCA_016214925.1 Gammaproteobacteria bacterium | reverse complement strand
CGCGAAGCCGACTTGCGCCGCTCGGAGGCGCCGCGACTCACGGCACCGGCCGGGCATGCCGGCTAGTTCAGTCCCCGCTGACTTGCCTGCGGCAAGACGCAGCATTCTCAGCGACGACATATTCCAGGCCAAATCTGCCAGCCCAGCGCATCAATTCGACCAGCCACCCCATGACGGCGGCGCCCGGTTGGGTTAAGCTTGCCCGGCTTAACCCACGATGCCGATTACACAATTTTGTCAGCGACGCCAACCCTTATGATGACCAGCGCCGAGATCCGCCAGCAGTTCCTCGATTTCTTCCGGAACAAGGGACACACCCTGGTAGCGTCGAGTTCACTCATCCCGGGCAACGATCCCACACTGTTGTTCACCAACGCCGGCATGGTGCAGTTCAAGGATGTGTTCCTGGGACTGGAGCAACGTTCCTACACCCGCGCCGCCAGCAGCCAGCGCTGCGTGCGTGCCGGCGGCAAGCACAATGATCTGGAGAACGTCGGCTATACCGCGCGCCATCACACCTTCTTCGAGATGTTGGGCAATTTCAGTTTCGGCGATTACTTTAAGCGCGAGGCCATCCAGTACGCTTGGGAGTTTCTGACCGAGACGCTGAAGCTGCCGGCGGAAAAACTCTGGGTCACGGTCTACCAGGACGATAATGAGGCCGCCGATATCTGGATCAAAGAAATCGGCGTTGACCCCATGCGCCTCACCCGCATCGGCGACAAGCCCGGCGGCAAACAGTACGAGAGCGATAACTTCTGGTCGATGGGCGATACCGGCCCCTGTGGTCCGTGCACCGAGATCTTCTACGATCACGGTCCGGAAGTCGCGGGCGGTCCGCCCGGTACGCCGGAGGAAGACGGCGATCGCTATATCGAGATCTGGAACCTCGTGTTCATGCAGTACAACCGTGACGCGAGCGGCACGATGGAGCCCTTGCCCAAACCGTCCGTCGACACCGGCATGGGCTTGGAGCGACTGGCGGCGGTGTTGCAGCATGTGCATAGCAATTACGACATCGATCTGTTCCGTAGTCTGATCCGCGCGGCCGCCGATCTCGCCGGGATGAAAGACACCGGCAACAGCTCGCTGCGCGTCATCGCCGACCATATCCGCTCCTGCTCTTTCCTTATTGTCGACGGCGTGCTGCCGAGTAACGAAGGCCGCGGCTATGTGTTGCGGCGCATCGTGCGTCGCGCTGTGCGCCACGGTTATCGTCTCGGCATCAAAGACGTCTTCTTCTATAAGCTGGTCGGCCCGTTGTGCGAGCAGATGGGCGCGGCCTATCCGGAACTCGCCGCCGCGCGCGAACAGGTCGAACGCGTGCTCAAGCAGGAAGAGGAGCGCTTCGCCGAGACCTTGGATCAGGGCATGAAGATCCTCGAAGCGGATATCGCCGCGCTGAACGGCAAGGAGATTCCCGGCGCGACGGTGTTCAAGCTCTACGATACCTTTGGCTTTCCTGTCGATTTGACCGCCGATATCGCGCGCGAACGCGATCTGGTGTTGGATATGGCCGGTTTCGAGCGCGAGATGGAGGCGCAGCGCGAGCGCGCCCGCGCCGCGAGCCAATTCGGCGTGGATTACAACACGGCACTCAAAGTCGAGGGCTGCACGGATTTCACCGGCTACGACAAGTTCATCGATCAAGGTCGCGTGACTGCTTTGTTCCGCGGTAGTGAGTCAGTGCAACAACTAAACGCCGGCGAAGAAGGCGCGGTGATTCTCGATCACACGCCGCTGTATGGTGAATCCGGCGGCCAAATCGGTGACCGCGGCGTACTGGAAACCGCCAATGCGCGCTTCGATGTGCGCGATACCCAGAAGCAGCAGGGTGTGCATGTACACATCGGTGTGCTGGCGTCCGGCACTCTCAAAATCAGTGACACGGTCGAGGCGCGTGTGGATGAGGCATCGCGCCGTGCCACCATGCTCAACCATTCCGCAACGCATCTGCTGCATGCCGCGCTGCGCACGGTCTTGGGTACGCATGTGCAACAGAAAGGTTCGTTGGTGAATCCGGAACGCACGCGCTTCGACTTCGCGCACTTCGAGGCGGTGAAGCCGGAAGAACTGGCGCGCATCGAACGCCTGGTCAACGAACAGATTCGCCTCAACAATGCCGTCGAGACGCGCGTCATGGGCATGGACGATGCCGTCAAGGCCGGCGCTATGGCGCTGTTCGGCGAAAAATACGGCGCCGAGGTGCGTGTGTTGTCGATGGGTGAATTCTCGGTCGAGTTGTGCGGCGGCACGCACGTCGGTCGCGCCGGTGATATCGGCCTGTTCAAGATCGTTTCCGAGGGTGGCATCGCTTCGGGCGTGCGGCGCATCGAGGCGGTGACCGGTCAGCGGGCGCTGGAGTACATCGGCGAGACCGAAAAGACCCTCAACAGCATCGCCGGTTTGGTGAAGGGCTCCGCCCAGGACGTCGAGGCCAAAGTCGGGCAGCTGGTCGAACGCAGTCGCAAGCTGGAAAAGGAACTCGAGCAGCTCAAAGGTAAACTGGCCAGTGCCCAGGGCTCCGATCTGGCCAGTCAGGCGATCGAGGTGGCGGGCATGAAGGTGCTGGTCGCGCGGCTCGACGGCATCGATCCCAAGGCACTGCGCGATACCGTCGATCAGCTCAAGAATAAACTCGGCTCGGCGGCGATCCTGTTGGCGACGGTGGCAGAGGGTAAGGTCAGCCTCATTGCCGGCGTGACCAAGGACCAGATCGGGCGTATCAAGGCCGGCGATCTGGTCAACTGCGTGGCCGAGCAGGTCGGCGGGCGCGGTGGCGGCCGGCCCGATATGGCCCAGGCCGGCGGTACCCAGCCGGAAAATCTGGATGTGGCTATGGTCGGCGCCATCGATTGGATCAAAACCCAGCTGTCTGCCACAGAAATCGCCTAATAGCGGTTTAATCGCGGCGCGTTTTGTAGTTTAATCTGCGCCTCTTTGCGCTAGGGTCTTGCCCGCGATGAAATCGGGGGATCGAGTGCGGTTGTCGGT
>JACRMO010000204.1:8556-9475 GCA_016214925.1 Gammaproteobacteria bacterium | reverse complement strand
GCGCGTCCAGGGTCAGATGCGCATACACCTGCTCGTAGAGTTTGTATTCCTGCTCGTCCAAGGTCAACCGCGCGAACAACTGATCCTTCTCGATGAGAAAGTCCGCCACCCGCACCGGTCGAAACATATCGCCCTGCCGCAATTCCTGCATCTGCCGCGCGCGTTGCAGCAGAAAGAACAACTGCGTGGACAAGGCGCCTTGCTGCGGATTGCGGTAGAAGCGTTCCAGAAAGGGATTCTCGGCCGCGCCCTCCAGCAACAACTCGCTGCCGAAACTGTCGGCCAGCCGCCGCGCCAGACTGGTCTTGCCCACGCCGATCGGGCCTTCGACAACGATATATCCGGGGTTCGAGTCAGTCATGCCTGCATGCTGCATTGTCGGGAATTCATATTCGATGTAGGGCGCATTACGCGTTGCTTCCGCGCGCGATTAAATCTGCTTCTGTTCTGCCAACCGTTCCAGTTCCGCGGACGGACACTGCGTCAAGCGTTCACGCACTGTACCCAGTCCGGGAATCTCCAGCTCCGGCGCAATCTCCGCCAAGGGGTACAGCACGAAATTGCGCTCGGCGATTCCTGGGTGCGGCACTCGTAAACGCGGCGTATCGATGCGCGCATCGCCGTACAGCAGAAGATCCAGATCCAGTGTGCGCGGCCCCCAACGTTCGCCGCTGCGCACGCGACCATGGCGCGCCTCGATGGCTTGCAAGGCATCCAGCAATGCCTCGGCGGACAAGCGCGTCTCCAAGCGGGCCACGGCGTTGATATAGGCCGGCTGATCCGCCGGCACACCCAATCCCACCATGGGCGCGCTACGATACAACGATGAGACTGTGCTTACGCGTGTCGATGTCACGGTTGCCAATTCACGCAACGCCGTGCTCACATGGCGGCGCGGATCGTCGAGATTACTACCCAG
>JACRMO010000204.1:0-8470 GCA_016214925.1 Gammaproteobacteria bacterium | reverse complement strand
CCGATGAAGACAGTGACTTCAGCTGTCCGTTGCATCCGCGGATCCGCCGGCGTCACGCTTGGCGCCGCCGCTCCGGCGCCGGCGGCGTTTCTTCGGTTTCTTTTCGGTCGACGCCGTCAGCATATGATCGCGCGCCTCCGGCGATTCGGCCTGGAACGTAGTCCACCAATCGCAGAGCTTCTGATCGACCTCGCCGGCCGCCCCGCGCAGCAGCAGGAAATCGTAAGCGGCGCGAAAACGCGGATGGGTCACCAGCCGCAACGGACGCCGACCGCTGATCTGTTCGAAGCGCGGCTGCAACGACCAGATCTCGCGCATCGGCATGCTGAAGCGTTTCGGCAAGGACGTGTGTCCGGCCTGCGCAGTGACGATCCAGGCGCCCGCCTCTAGCAGCGCGGGTATATCGCCCAGCTCCGCCGCCGTCGCCTGCCAACGCCGCTGCACCGGCGGCCACAACAACGCCGCGAACAGAAACGCCGGCGTGACCGGCTTGTCTTCGTCGATGCGCGTGTCGGTGTTTTCCAGCGCGCGGCTGATGAGAATCTGCGGATGCCCGTCGATTTCCTGCGCCAGTGCCGCCTCGGTCTCCGGGAACAGTTGGCCGAACAGGCCGTACTGACGCAGCAGCTCGTAGCTCGCCACCGCCTCGCCGCTCATGAACAACTTGAGCACTTCCTCGTAGATCCGCGCCGGCGAGATATCCAGCAACAGATCGGCCAGACGCGGGATCGCCTCCGCGGTCGCGGGATCGAGACGGAAGCCGAGTTTGGCGGCGAAGCGCGCGGCGCGCAGCATGCGTACCGGATCCTCGCGGTAACGCACATCGGGATCGCCGATCAGGCGCAGCACACCGGCCTTGAGGTCGGCCATGCCACCGACATAATCGCGCACCGAGAAATCCGCGATGTCGTAGTAGAGCGCGTTGACGGTGAAGTCGCGGCGCCAGGCGTCTTCCTCCACCGTGCCGTAGATGTTGTCGCGCAGGATGCGGCCTTCGTCGGTCATGGCCTGTTCGCTGTCATCCTCCTCGCCACCGGTCTGCTGACCGCGGAAGGTCGCGACTTCGATGACCTCGCGACCGTAGACCACATGCGCGAGGCGGAAGCGCCGGCCGATCAAGCGGCAATTGCGGAACAGTTGGCGGATCTGTTCGGGATGGGCGTCGGTGGCGACGTCGAAATCCTTGGGTTCGCGGCCCAGCAGCAGATCGCGCACACCACCGCCGACCAGGCAGGCGTTAAAGCCGGCATCCTTGAGGCGATACAGAACCTTCAGCGCACTCGGACTGATGTTGGAGCGGGTGATCGCGTGTTCGGAACGCGGGATGATGGTGGGCGTCGTAGGATTGATTGCGCTGTCTTCCTGCTTGCGGAATCTCCGCATGAAACCATCGAGGCTGCGTTTGCCGCCGCCCAGCCACACCCTGATCGCCCCGTTCAGAGCCTGTAATCCGCGCATTTTGTCACGCCAGCGTATTCCATCCACCCGGTCGATCAACTTGTTCTGATGTTTTTTGAAAGGCCTGGAAACGGCTGCGGCATCGGCTTGTGCTCGTTCAGGGCGTGCGTATAATAGCACCGCCCAAGTTCGGGCGCAGTCCCATCACGCTCCCTTCGTCTAGTGGCCTAGGACGCTGGCCTCTCACGTCGGTAACAGGGGTTCGAATCCCCTAGGGAGCGCCATTTTGGCGATCCCGTAGTTTCTAGCAGCGCCATTTAATTTAGTAACTCGCCGCCTCGCGCAGCTCGTTCATAACCTCGTTGAGCGACGCCTCGCGGTTTTCCACCAGACACACCAGATTACCCACGCTGCACACCGTGGCGCCTACACCGCGCACAATCCAGCCACGCGGCGGCGTCCAGCCGCGCATCTGAGTGAACATCGACAGCTGATCGGCATTGGCCTGCACCATACGTTTATATTCGTGGGCGAAGTGCGCGAGCCGCGCCATACCATCCTCGTCCAACACGCCATAGCCCTCGACCAGCGAGCCGTCGTCGCGAAACAGGCAGATCACCTGCACGCCATCCAGTGCCAATAGACGTTTATTCATGGCCGATCACCCCGCCAGTGCCGCATAGGCCTGTTCGTAATCCGCCTGATCATTGGCCATCACGACTCCGCGGTTCTCGGTCGCCACCGCGGTCCACTCGAAGCCCACCAGCGTGAAACCCTGAATCGGATAGAAGCCCTGCGCGCCGGTCACCTTTTCCCAGCCACGCGCCTGCATGGTCGCGATGGCGATATTGGCCACGCATACATGGCACAGCAGATCCAGACTGTCGGCATCGAGCTTGCTTCCGGGTGCGATCTGATGCGCGCCTAGTTCGCCACGGTCGGAAAATTCGAAGGCCGCCAACGCGCCCGGCAGTTTCATCAAGGTTTGAAGATCGGTCACGTTTTTCTCCTCCTGCTAAATCAGATCGCGCGGCGCATCGGCGAGTTGTTTGCGCAGCTTACTCATCACCGCATTCAACGACGCCTGGTTATCCAGGAAACAAAACACATTCGCCATCACACACACGGTGAATTGCGGCCCCCGCACGACCCAGCCGCCGGCCGGCGCGACACCGCATTCGGGAAAAGAACCGGCCATGATATCGGCCTGCATGTGCACACCCATGCTGGTGGCGCGGCACATAATGGAGGCCATGCGCGCGTGTTCCTCGCTGACCTGGCCTTTATAGGAGAAGCGGTCGCCGCGATAGGAGTATTCGCCGGCGGCGAAGACTCCTTGCAGTGCGACAAGCTCGTCGATCAGCGACATACGACCCTCCGGTTTGGCGTTGTTGTTCTGGAAGCCTGCCGAGCCCGGCGCGATCTCACGCACCGGTTATGTGATTTAACACACTTGCTTGATATTTGTCACGGTTGCGCGGTCGTGCTGAAATCTGTTAAGGAAGCTCCGCTCGATTTATCATTGCAAGGAGTTCCGATGTCCGACCCGCAAGCGCCGACCACTTCAGCCGCCCTCCCCGTCGCCCCGCTGTGGAAACGCCTGGCCGCCCTGTTCTACGACAGTCTGCTGCTGTTCGCGCTGTTGATGGTGGCGGTCGCCGTGGCGTTTGCGCTCAAAGGCGGCCGCGTAGCCGGGGACAATCTGTTCTTCCGGCTGTATCTGCTGCTGGTCAGCGGCCTGTTCTTCTGCGGCTTCTGGGTCGCGGCCGGCCAGACCCTGGGCATGAAAACCTGGCACCTGCGCGTACTGCGTCGCGATGGCCGCCCGCTGGGTTGGTGGCAGGCATTGGGACGCTTCCTGCTCGCGGTCCCCGCGGTCGGACTGGCCGGCATCGGCCTGTGGTGGATGTTGATCGATCGCGAGGGTTTGGCCCTGCACGACCGCTTGTCGGGAACGGTCGTGGTGATGTTGCCGAAACTGTCCAGGCAACCGGGGGGCTGAAAGCGCATTTACCGGCGTCCACGCGCAAGCTCGACAAGCTCGGAGCGGGGCAACATCAAAAAAGAAAACGCCCGGCGGACCGGGCGTTTTTTGTAGTGCGACGATGTTACCGCTACGGATTGACGGCGTAGATTCTCAATAACGAGTATCTATCATCAATTGACGGCGTCATCGTCATTTCCGTCCTCGGAATCGGGATGCCCGTCATTATCGTCATCCGTATCATCGCTGTTATCAATACCGTCGTTGTCGTCATCCACATCGCTACTGTCGTCGATGCCATCGTTGTCGGAATCGGTATCGATGCTGTCGTCAACACCATCTTCATCCATATCCTGAACGGATGACTCGTTGACATCCAGAACACCATCGCCATCGTCATCATCGTCCTGAGTATCGACGATGCCGTCGTTGTCGTCATCGGGATCGCGGGTATCCAGAATGCCATCGTTGTCCTGGTCATTGCCCGGGAAATCCATCGCGTTCACGATGCCGTCATTGTCGTCGTCCTTGTCGGCAACGTCGGGAATGCGATCGTTGTCGTCGTCCTTATCGACCGCATCGGCGATACCGTCATTGTCATCGTCGGTATCGGCATCATCGAAAACACCGTCGTTGTCGTCGTCCATGTCGACGTCGTCGGTGATCCCGTCATTATCGTCGTCGTTGTCGTCGAGGGCCTCCGCGACATCGGAAATACCGTCGCCGTCATCGTCCTTGTCCCGGGCATTCACGATACCGTCGTTGTCGAGATCGTGGTCCCGCGCATCCACGATGCCGTCGTTGTCGTCGTCGCTGTCCGCGCAGTCCCGGGCGTCGGCGATACCGTCGTTGTCGTCGTCCGCATCGACGCGATCCAGGATGCCGTCGTTATCGTCGTCGGAATCCCGGGCATCGGGAATGCCATCGTTGTCGCCGTCGCTGTCTACGCGATCGACGTTATCCACCAAGCGATCATTGTCGTCGTCGCGGTCCCGCGCATCGGGGATGCCATCGTTGTCATCGTCCCGGTCGGAGACATTGGGTATACCGTCGTTGTCCGCGTCCTGATCTGCGCTGTCGACGATCCCGTCATTGTCCTGGTCCTGATCCTCATAGCTCGCAGCATTGGTCAACCGATCCCCGCAGAGCGCGGACGCGGACACATATTGCGGCAGTAATGCGGTTCCGGAACCCAGCAACAAGCTGCAAATGGCAGCGCGCAGGCTTACCGTCAAAGCCGAAGTTTCTTTAGCCATCATGAGTCTCCCAGAAATGTTTGCGACGAATGCGCGGCTGCACATTAAGGCACACTCGCTCGTTAAGTCGTGTGCGCCCCACCACATAGCCATAAAATTAGTAACTTACTGATATATATACCGGCCACGTCATCCTGCTCATGTGCGCAGCCCAGTTATTGGGAAAATTATCCCATTTATGGCTGGATGTCAAGCAATAGCCCGGTGAGATCTGTGAACGGGTTATCAAACGGGGACTAAAAGGCGTAGGGGCAGTCCAGCCCGCCCGCTTCACCGGGGAGATGATCACAAACGGATGACAGAAAGATGTACTGGCGGCGTCGATGCGGAGCGCTTGAGAGTCCGCTGTGGAATATCGAGGGGGTCAACAACCCACCCCCTTACCGGACCTGCCGCATCACCCACAAGCCACCGGCGAAGAACAGCAGCGCGGGCAACAGCGCACTGATCGGCGCGGGCAGACCGTACACTTGCCCGGCATGACTCATGGTCTGGTTGAGCAGATAGAACGCCACGCCGGTCATCACGCCCCACACCAGACGTTGGCCAGTGCCAGCGCTGCGCAGCGGGCCGAACACGAAGGGGATCGACAGAAACAGCATCACCAATCCCGCGACGGGTGCGACGAGACGACGCCAGAATGCCAAGTCATAACGCGCGGCATCCAGTCCGTTGTCGCGCATGTAGTCTGCGTATTCATATAAATCGCGCGCCGACAGATCTTCCGGCGCGAGCGTGACGACGTTGAGCAGTTGCGGACTCAGCAGACTGGGCATGTCCAGGCGCTTGGCCTTCTTCAAGGTGAGCGACTGGCCCTTCAAGGTGCCCTGCTGCACGCCCTGCAGTCGCCAGCCATCTACACCTGCACACCGGCCAAACGACCGTCCGGCAGAATGCGTTTGATGTTGATGAAACGATCGCCGTCGCGCGCCCACAGACCGTGTTCGCTGCGGAAGGTGATGGCCTCCGATTGCGCGAGGACGCGCCGCTGCTGCGCGAGCTGTTCCGTCCTCGGCGCGACCCATTCGCCGATCGCCGCGGCGATCACCAGCAAGATCGCACCGGCCTTGAGCACGCTCAGCGCAATACGCGTCACCGAGACACCGGCCGCACGAATCGCCACCAGTTCGCTGTTCGCCGCCAACGTGCCCAGACTGAGCAGACTGCCGAGCAACGCGGCCATCGGAAACAGGTCGTGCACCCGTCGCGGGATGGTCAAGCCCACATAGACGAACGCATCGGTGAGGGTGTAGCGCCCCTTGCCGATGTCCTGAATCTCATTGGCGAACGAGAAGAACAGCTCCACCGCCAGCAGGATGAACAAGGCCAGCAGCGTGCCGGCGATGACCGTGCGGCCGATGTAACGGTCGAGGATTCTCACGCGCGCTCCGCGGATGTGTGTCTGCGCGGCGCGGACATGCGCGCGGCATAGAACAGCACCCAGGCCACGGCGATGGGCAAGGCATGCACCCACCACAGGCCCGGCAGCGGCGCCAGCGTGCCCTTCTCCACCCAGACCTGCGCCGTACTGAGCAGGTTGTAGTAGACAATGAAGATCAACACAGCACCGAACAGGCGACCGACGCGCCCCTGTCGCGGCGTGGTGCGACTCAGCGGTACGGCCAATATCACCATACACAGCGCCGCCAGTGGCAAGGACAAACGCCATTGCAGTTCGGCGATGTTATGGCGATCCTCCGAACCCCACAGCTGCGCGCTGGGAATGGCGTTGCTCTTCATGCGTGGATTAAGCACTTCCGCCGATTCCAAGCGTATTCCGTGCCGGGCGAATTTGAGAATGCGGTAAGCCGCGTCGCCGGGCGTACCTTGATAACGGTAACCATCCTCCATCACCAGGAAGCGGTCGCCGCTCTTGGCGTCGCGACTCGGATGGGCGCGCTGCGCGGTCAGCAGCGTCGGCACACCATCCTGCTCGGCGCGCACAAACAGCCGTTCGAGATTTTCGTGGTCGGGCGCAACGCGCTCGGCATAGAACACCATCTTGCCGTTGGCGGATTCCTGAAACCGTCCGGCGGCGATGGAGGAAAAATCGGCCGACGATTCGGCGCGCGCACGCACTTCGTACCCCAGGGCGGCGGTGCGCGGCGCGACATACAGCGACAGCGCGGCGATACCAACCGCCACCACCACGGCCAGCCCGAGCAAGGGCCGATAGATCCGCGCGGGGCCAACACCGCAGGCGCCGAGCGCGGCCATTTCGCTGTCTTTATATAAGCGACCCAACGCGAGCAGCACGCCGAGGTACAGTGTCAGCGGCAACAGCACCACCAGATAGTCGACGGATTTAAGACCCAGCAGCGTGAAGATCACCGTGCCCGGTAGTCGATGATCCGCAGCATGGGTACCTTGTGAATGGACAGGGATCACATGAAAACGCGCGGTGTTTACAGTAGACTACCGCGCATCCACGTATCATATGCGGAATCATACACGAGTCGCCCGAGCAGGATCACTCCGTGCGAGTCATCCGCCCGGCCCCGAAGAACATCATTGAGGAGTCCCCATGGAATTCAGCGTCAAGTACAGCAGCCCGGAAAAACAGCGCAGCGGCTGTCTGGTAGTCGGCGTATTCGAATCCCGCAAACTGTCCGCGGCCGGCCAGGCGCTGGACAAGGCCAGCGGCGGCCACCTCACCGGTCTGCTGCGCCACGGCGACATGGACGGCCGCAGCGGCCAGACGCTGTTGGTGCACAACGTGCCCAAGCTGCAATCCGAACGCGTGCTGCTGGTCGGCTGCGGCAAGGAAAGCGAGTTCAACGATGCCACGTTCCGCAAGGCCGTCGCCTCCGCCACCCGCGTGCTGAAAGACACCGGCGCCGGCGATGCGTATATCTATCTCAGCGAACTCAGCCTCAAGGGCCGCGACACCTATTGGAAGGTACGCGACAGCGTGCAAAGCATCGCCGATGTGTTCTATGTCTTCGACCAGCTCAAGAGCAAGAAGGACAAACCGCACCGCGCACTGAAGAAAATCACCCTGGTCGTGGCCAACCGCCACGACCTGCCCGAGGGCGAATCCGGCGTCGCCGACGGTCAAGCCATCGCTGCGGGCATGCGTCTGGCCAAGGATCTGGGCAATCTACCCGGCAATATCTGCACGCCGACGTATCTGGCCGAGCAGGCCAAGGCGCTGAAGAAACAATCGCGCAAACTCAGCGTGACCGTGCTCGACGAAGCCGCCATGGAAAAACTCGGCATGGGCTCGCTGCTGTCGGTCGCGCGCGGCAGTCGTCAGCCGGCAAAACTCATCGTGCTGGAGTATCGCGGCGGCGCCAAAAGCGAAAAACCCGTTGCGTTGGTCGGCAAGGGCGTGACCTTCGACTCCGGCGGCATTTCGCTCAAGCCCGGCGCGTCGATGGATGAAATGAAATTCGATATGTGCGGCGCGGCCAGCGTGCTCGGCACGCTCAAGGCCTGTCTGGATCTGGAACTGCCGCTGAACGTCGTCGGCATCATTCCGGCCACCGAGAATCTGCCCGACGGCCAAGCCACCAAACCCGGCGACATCGTCACCAGCATGTCCGGCCAGACCATCGAGATTCTAAACACCGATGCGGAAGGCCGTTTGATTCTGTGCGACGCGCTGACCTACGCCGAACGCTACAAACCCGCCGTCGTGATCGACATCGCCACACTCACCGGCGCCTGCGTCATCGCGCTCGGCAAACACGCCGCCGGTCTGTTGAGCAACAACGAAGATCTGGCCCGCTCGCTGTTCGACTGCGGCAAGACCAGCGGCGACCGCTGCTGGGAACTGCCGCTGTGGGACGACTATCAATCGCAGCTCGATTCCAACTTCGCCGACATGGCC
>JACRMO010000072.1 GCA_016214925.1 Gammaproteobacteria bacterium | reverse complement strand
GCAGGACGACGAGGCCGAGACGCTGTTGCGCAGCGCCTTGAAAAAGACCTGGGACGAACGCTTGGTGGATCTCTACGGACGCTTGCAGGCCAACGTGCGCCAACAACTGGCGACTGCGGAAGAGTGGTTGCGCGACCACGACCGCAATCCGGTCTTGTTGTTGACGCTGGGCCGGCTCGCCATGCGCAACAGCTTGTGGGGCAAGGCGCGCGAGTATCTCGAAGCGAGCATCGGCGTCGCGCCCTCGGTCGAGGCTTACCAACTGCTGGGCAGTCTCGCCGAACAGTTGAACGACAATGCACTTATGAGCTACGCCTACCGCAAAGGCATGCTGCTCGCCAGCGGTGCGCAGGCCGCATTGGTGGCGGCGTACGCGCCGGATGCAGTGGGTGCGGAGCCGGCGGCATAACCTGTAGCCCGGGTTTCACTGCGTTCAACCCAGGCTACGGTTACCCATCGCCACTCCCGGTTTCAGTGCGGTAGGTTGGGGTGTGTAAAATTGGGGTCAGAGACGAATTAAGTACTGCCTATGGTGAACTTCAACGTATGGCGGTGGAATTCGTCTCTGACCCCAATTTTTTGCACGCTGAGTTCAGCTCGTTCCCGCCGCCTTGTCGCGTGTATCGGCGGCAAATTCGAAGGCATCCGAAAACATTCGCTCGATCGGCGCGCCGTGTTCCAGAAAACGCTCGCGCCCGGCATCGCACATCGCCGGCGGGCCGCTCATATAGACGTCGTGACCGCTGAGATTTGGGTAGGCGCGCGCGACCGCATCCATGATCAGGCCGGTTTCGCCGTCCCAGTGATCGTCCGCGGAAGGTTCGGACAGCACCGGCGTGTAGCGGAAGTTCGGCTGCTGCACGAGCCAGCCCTGAATCAGATCCTGCATATACAAATCGCGCCGCGCCCGCACGCCCCAGAACAGATGCAACGGGCGCTCGATGTCGCTGTGGAAGGCGTGTTCCAACATGCCCTTGAGCGGCGCGAAGCCGGTGCCGCCGCCCATCAGGATTACCGGTCGCGACGAGTCTTCGCGCAGATAATATGAACCCAACGGTCCTTCGATGCGCAGCATGGCCTTGGGTTTCATCTCCTCGAACACCGTGTGGGTGAACTCACCGCCAGGCACCAGACGGATGTGCAGTTCAATAAAGGCATCGTCATGCGGCGCGTTGGCCATGGAGAATGCGCGGCGGCGACCGTCCTTGAGCAGAATCTCGATATATTGGCCGGCGAGGAACTGCAGGCGTTCGCTGTCCGGCAGTTTCAGGCGCAGGCGCATAATATCGTGGGTCAACGGTTCGATATCCTGCACGCGCGCAGGCAGGTTCTTGATCGGGATGTCGCCGGCGCGGGTGAGTTCACGGGTTTCCAGCACCAGATCGGTCTCCGGCATGGCTTGGCAGACCAGGATCTTGTGCGCGGCGATGTCGTCCGGCTCCAGACCCAGCGGCATGTCGTCGCCGTAGGTGATGTGCCCGGCGCGCAGCGTCGCCATGCAGGTGCCGCACATCCCGGCCCGGCAGCCATAGGGCAGCATCAGGCCCTGGCGCAGAGCGGCGGCAAGCACGGTCTCGCCGGGCTCTACACTGAATTGGCGACCGCTGGGCTGAAGTTGAACCTGAAACGACATGATTGAACACTGACCGGAAACGCAGGGCCGGCGATTGTCGCTGATTTGTCCTGGGAGATAAACCGATGAAGGCTGTGCCAATGACCCAATCGACGCCCGTGGTGATCGTGGGCTGCGGTTACGTAGGCCAGCGCCTGGCGCGGCAATTGCGGGCCAAGGGGCGTGCGGTCACCGGCCTGGTGCGCGGCGACGCAACCAGCGCTGCGTTACGGGCGCTGGGTGTTGTGCCCGTGCAGGTGGACTTGGATGCCGCGGCCGAGCTGCCGGCATTACCGACCGCGGGTGCGGAGCTCTACTACTTCGCCCCACCGCCCGCCGAAGGCGACACCGATCCGCGTCTGCGCCGGGTGCTCGCGGTGCTCAAGGATGGATTACCGCAGCGGATCGTCTACATCAGCACCAGCGGTGTCTATGGCGATTGCGCCGGTGCCTGGGTCGATGAGACCCACCCGCTCCACCCGACTACACCGCGTGCGCACCGGCGTGCCGATGCCGAAGCCGCCTTGCGCGATTGGAGCGCCGCAACCAGTGTGCCGGCGGTGATTCTGCGCGTGCCAGGTATTTACGGTCCGGGCAAATTGCCGCTGGAGCGGCTGCGCAAAGGTTTGCCGCTGCTGATAGAAGCAGACTCGCCCTACACCAACCGCATCCATGTCGATGATCTGATCAGCGTCTGCCGTGCCGCCATGCAACGTGGCCAGCCGGGCGCGGCGTATAACGTCAGCGACCCGGGCATGCGCGCCTTCATGGAGGAGTCCAAACGCTTGGACACTCGACGCATGCGCGATGAGCTCGGCGTCGTGCTGCGTTATCCGACGCTGGAACTCGGGCTGAAGGCGTGCCTGGCAGAGAGTGGCGTGGACTGAATTCAGCCCCGCCCAACCCCGATTTGTGTCTCGATTGTCACCTCTCTGGCGGCCCGATAAACCCTTAAGTTTCGCCTGGGTGTGACGATAGCATCGCAGTGGCGTAAGCATTGGCGTACATCGTGTAAGCATGACTGTTGCACCGCACTGTACTTACGGGACATGGTGACATCCACAGGAGACTGAAAATGAGCGTATCGGACGAACTGCGCCAGGCAATTGCCGCGCACGGTCAATGGAAAGTGAAATTTCGCGAGTTCATGGCCGGCACGCTGGACCTGGATCCCAGCGTTGTGCAACAGAACAACCAATGCCAATTCGGCAAATGGCTGGAAAGCCAAGGCCATAGCCTGCTGAAGAATTTGGACTTCGACGAGATCAATCAACTGCATACGGAATTCCACAAAGTGGCCGCCGAGGTTATCCGTAAAAAGAAGGCTGGTCAGACCCAGGTGGCCGAGCAGGCGGTAGCCTGCGGCGGTGCATTCGCCACCGCAAGTGCCAAGCCGACCACACGTCTTATGACGGTGAAGGGTTAG
>JACRMO010000157.1 GCA_016214925.1 Gammaproteobacteria bacterium | reverse complement strand
CAGCAAGACAAGAACACTCCGCTAAAATGAACGTACAACAACAAAATACAGAGTCTGACGGGAAAACCCACCGATGATGCGCGAGTTCACAATCGATGAAAGGGCGCGTTACCGTGGAAGGGTTTTTCTACAGGCTCGTTATAAGTCATTAAATACACAGAGATACACTCCGCGTTGAATTGGATAAATATTCGGAATATTGTGTTCACAACAACCGATGGAGATTGAAATGGCTGCAAATCTTAAGGAAATCGAAGATCGTATCGCTCAGTTATCGACTGAGGAACGGTCTCGCCTGATTCAAGGACTGATACGGACCTTGGATACAGGGGAAGATGTCGATGCTGAATCCGCGTGGCTCAAAGTGGCTGAGCAGCGGTATCAGGACTATAGAGCCGGGAAGCTCACTTCAAAATCCGCAGATAAGGTATTTGAAGAAGCTCGTTCGAAGCTCAAATAAATGCAGGTACGTTATCTTTCTCCCGCTGAGTGGGAGATGGTACAGGCAGCGCGTTACTATGAATCTCAGGTAATTAACCTGGGTTATGACTTCCTGTCAGAAATCCATCGGGCTGTAAAAAGCATTGAGGATAATCCTGAAGCCGCACCAAAAATAAAAGGAAGCATAAGACGTCGAATCATTAGAAGATTTCCTTATGGGATTTTGTATCAAATTGATCCGACTGAGATCGTAATTCTTGCGATCATGCATCAACATCGGGACCCTGATTACTGGCATGGTAGAAAATAACTTATAACAAATCAGTCGAGTGCGCCCGACTTCCAGGCGGGCCCAACGTCTGCTTCGCAGCCGCGGCTCACTTCAATCGTTAAGGCAGACAAAGGAATGTAAATGCCAGCTCCCGCAACAACACCAAAGCCGCCTTACTACGCCGTTATCTTCACTTCCGTCCGACACGACGGCGATAACGGCTATGCTGAAGCGGCAAAAGACATGTTGGAACTTGCTTCAAAACAGCCGGGCTTTCTGGGCTTCGAGACCGCAAGACAGGAAATTGGAATCTCGGTTTCTTATTGGTCCACACTGGAGGCAATCAAGGCCTGGAAAGAAAACGTAACTCATCGCCAAGTCCAGAGTCGCGCAGATGAATGGTATAAGGCGTTTCGGGTTCGGGTCTGCCGCGTGGAGCGCGAGTATGGTTTCTAGTTCGCCGCCGAACAACCCCGTCAACTGGTTCGAGATCTATGTCCAAGATATGGAGCGAGCCAAGGCGTTCTATGAGGCTGTTTTCGGTGTTCGGCTCACGAAGCTGGAAGGGACGGAATTTGAAATGTGGGCGTTCCCCATGCGCCAAGATGGCTACGGTGCGTCAGGCGCGTTGATCAAGATACCCGGCTATCCTTCCGGCGCCAATAGTGTCCTGGTTTACTTCAGCTGTGCCGACTGTGCAATCGAGGCTGAAAGGGCGGCCAAATCTAGTGGGAAAATCGAGACGGCAAAAAAATCTGTCGGGCAGTATGGCCACATAGCGCTGGTCATCGATACAGAAGGCAACATCGTTGGCCTGCATTCGATGCTGTAATCACGGCGTCAGTCTGAACCCCGAGGTCGCGGGCGCATGGGGCTGAGGTTTTCGACCATGCGTTACTGCCCGCGCCCGCGGCGCGAGGGCGCTCACGCCGTGTCCGCCATCGGTCTATAGCCGGGCAACGCCTCAAGGCGTTCGAACCAGTGCTGGATATTGGTATACGGAGCCAGCGAGATTCCGCCATCCTCGGCACAGCGCACATACGGATAACAGGCGATGTCCGCGATGGTTGGGTCGGTGCCGGCCAACCAGTGTGTCTTATGCAGCTGTTCGTCGAGCAATGCCAGTGCTCGTCGACCGATTTCCTGAAGCTGAGGCAAGTCACCCGTCCGGCCAAACAGCTTCACCGCCCGCGCTGCCGCGAGCCCATACTGGATCTCATGGCCCGCAACCGCCATCCATTGCACGATCCGCGCCCTGATGAGTGCGTCGTCCGGATACCAACGTTTGTCAGCGGCGTTTGTGGCCAGATACACCAGGATCGCACTCGAATCCCAGATGACCGTGTCATTGTCAATCAAGACAGGGACCTCGCCCCGCGGATTCAACGCGAGAAAGCTTGAAGTGCGGTTATCTCCTCGGGTAAGGTCGACAGGAAGCTTTTCATAGGCTAAGTCGAGGAAGCCCAGAAGCAAGCGTACCTTGTAGCAGTTTCCGGACAGGTCCATGTCATACAGTCGCTTCATTGTATTCTCCTCGGGTGTGTGGAAGGGTTTCAGCGGAATACCGGGAAGGCATTTTCTTATGAAAACACTGATTGGTTTCGCTGTGCTATCCGTGCTCGGGTTATCCGCATGCACATCCAATGACGTAACGCGTGCCGCCTATGAGGCGGCGTACCAGAAGGAATGCATCGACCGCACAGGGGCGGCTGATTGTGATCCTGAGCATAAGACTTATGAGGAATACAATAAGGACCGTGCGGAACAAATACAACAAACTCCTTAGCCGTGCTTGGATGCCCCGTCCGCGCTGCGGCACATGATGCGACAACACAGATGTATCCTCCCACCCAATCAAGTCATCCGATGCGATCTATAACCCGGCTATGTTCGATGAGCGTTTCACGCGGCGCATGCATCCTGCTCATGTATGCGCTGTGCGTCGCCGCCCCGGTTTTCGCGGCATCGGACAGCGCTGTCTTCCCGCCACTGAGTTCAGAGGAATTGGACGCGGTGGTCGGCGAGATCAGGGCCATGGTGAAAACCGACGAGAGTCAGGTGAGTGATTTCGTGGTGCGCGAGGCGACGCCTGCGCGCATCGATAGGCTGTACCACATGCCGGAGCTGCCGCAACTGGAGCAGACTGTCCGGGAGAACGGGCTTATTTTCGCGGGCCAGGGATCGATTCTGACGTTCGACAAGCCGTCCGACATCGTCGGCAAGGTATCGGCCTGGTTCCCCGGCGAGATTGCGGCCGCGCGCGCATCGGACCGCCAGAGCTTCTTCGGCTATGTGCATATGTGGGGCCCCTATACAAGCTGGGGTGATGAGCAGATCGCCTTTCTCACGCTGTGGAACTGCATGCCGCAGATCGCTTGGCTCAGGCCTGCGGAGAATCCGTTTACGCGGCGATTGAGTGACAGCCTGCCATTCATGGCGATCGCGGCCCGGAGTTCGAACGAGCTCGATTTTGGTCAGTGCGTGCGCACGCGCAGCGGCTTGAGGCCGGCGTGGACCGAGGCGGACATTCCCGTCGTTCGGAAAGAGGTGCGCGACATGAGCGAGAGAGTGACGCCGGTGTTGCGGAATAAGTTCGCGAACTTCCTGACGACCCATCGCTGCCAGGGTACCGGTCCGGACGACTGCGTGCTGATTCTGCTGTTGTGGGCCAGTCTGTCGCCCGCCGATGCCGAGCTCGCCGTCGCCATCCAGATGCTGGAAGCCGAGGTTGCACCCGACAGTCCCTTGCCTGAACTGCAAAAACCGGCCGACCAGTACGAGGACGGCGCTCAGGAGGGCGAACAGCGTTTCGACACGGCCTTGCGCCAGGCGGCGTTCCTGCGGGCAAAACTCATATCGGTGCTGAATGCCCCGACTGCGTGGCCAGCCGATGCGTTGCAAGCGCTGTTGCATCAGCTGACGCAGTTGCAACAAAAACTCGCCGCCGCCATCGATCATCGTTGGAACTATTACGAACTCGATTATTACAACGAGCCGGTCAATCCCTGGTCCGTGTTCGCGCGCTGCCCGGGCAATACGCCCCAGGTGCAGGCTGCCATCCTGGCGGAACTGAACGGGATCGGTGCTGACGCCACCTGCGCGGTGTATGAACAATGGTTCAAACAGGGCGGTGCGTCGTTGCAAACCGCCTATGCGCTGAAGCGGCTGACGGCGAACCAGTCGCTGCGCTGCGCCAGTCCCGATTGGGCATGGTTGAAGCAAGGGCGGTCCAGTGGAGCACGCGCATTGCGCAACGGCTATCTCGCCTTGCTGGGTCGTGGCGAGACGGGATCGATGCACGACATGTTGCTGAGCGGGCTGACGGATAACGGCCAGGCCTGCTTCGACGGAAATGCAGTGGCCGACACGGGTTGGTTGCACGATGTCTGTAAAACGTGGATTTCAGAACCTCAGGCCGTGCGACCCGCACTTGAACACAGCCGCTTGAGGCTTGGCGATGCAGAGGCGTTTAGTGAGGCGCCGCTAGAACCGATCCCCGCAGCGGTGATGGCACAAGACGAGCGTGCGCAGTCTGAACAGGCGCAGTGGTTGGGCAGGCTTGGGCAGAACAGGAAGGGTGATGCAGGGCAGAAGCTGCAGGCCATTGCCGCGGAGCTTAGCCGTCGCGGCGTCTTGGTCTATGCCGCAACGCAGTGGAACCATCCCGACCATCCCACGTCGCTGATCGAGCTGCAGATCAGTATGGCCGAACAGTCATCCGAGCCGGTGTGGCCTTTCATGGGCTCACGGCTTCTGCTGGTGATCGAGCCACAGAACATCGCGTTGGTTGGCGTACCGCAACGCTTCAACTACCAATACGACGAGGGGGAGATCGCTCACGTCTCCGATCTGGATGAGGATGGCAAGTTCGAAGTGTGGTTCTCGGGGACGTTCGGCGAATGCGATGGCGAAGATCTGCAACCGGGTGTGGACTGCGCCATCGAGACGCTGCACATGGGCGAGATCACGGGCGATGCCTTGTCGTATTTTGCCAATACACCCAAGCAGTGGCCGATGCTGAAACGTGTCGGAGCGTCGGGCGGGTTAGAATGGCTCTGCCATGAGCTCGCCACCTTCGGATAATCCGCAACCCTCCCGCGCGCCGTCGCCATTGCGCGCCTTGCCCATGGGTATCTGGGCCTTGGGCTTCGGCTCGTTGTTCATGGATATCTCCTCGGAGTTGATCCACAGCCTGTTGCCGGTGTTCATGGTGACGGTGCTGGGCGCGTCGGTGATGACGGTTGGTCTCGTCGAGGGCGTGGCCGAGGCGACCGCCGCGATCTTGAAGATCTTCTCGGGTGCGCTCAGCGATTATCTGGGTAAGCGCAAATTCCTGCTGGTGCTCGGCTACGCGCTCGCGGCGTTTACCAAGCCGATCTTTCCGTTGGCGACGACGGTGGGCTGGGTGTTCACGGCGCGCTTCGTCGATCGCATCGGCAAGGGCATTCGCGGTGCACCGCGCGATGCGTTGGTGGCCGACATCGCGCCCTTGCAACTGCGCGGCGCGGCCTATGGACTACGTCAGTCACTCGATTCGATCGGCTCGTTCACCGGCCCGCTGTTGGCAGTGGCGTTCATGCTCATCTTCGCCAACGACATCCGCACGGTGATGTGGATCGGCGTGGTGCCGGCCTTCATCGCGGTGGGCTTGCTGATGGTCTACGTGCGCGAGCCTGAAGCCGATACCGGGTCCGATCGTGGGCCCGGTCATGGGCACAGACAGGCCCATACTCCAATCAAGACGCCGCTCAGCTTCGCCGATGTCGGGCGTTTGCCGGCGCGTTTTTGGTGGGTGGTGTCGCTGGGCGCGGTGTTCACGCTGGCACGGTTCAGT
>JACRMO010000156.1 GCA_016214925.1 Gammaproteobacteria bacterium | reverse complement strand
TCGGAGGAGTCGAGCAGATAACAGCGGCGTCATCTGTGGCATGAGCCCGCATGGTTGAACCTGCGGTATCACCTCTATGGACTGCGTGACACTTCAGGAGTTCCGGCTCGCGGACCTACACACCGTGTCAGCTACAATCCGGCATGGTTAGTTCGTTTGGGTTCAATCCCGCCCGGACCCATGCCACAGAAGACTCGACAACTTATCTCTACTGCGTCTCTGTTGAGGTCAGCGGCCGGGGCTCGGGTTTCTTGAGCCGCCGGTTTATGCCGGCCTCGATTTGTATAATGCAGGGCTTGTGCCAAATCGGCCGGCTTCCAGATAACGTGCTGAAAGATTTGAAATGATCTATTGGATCTGGAATCCGTGCGCGAAGCACTGCGCACCGAAGCCGGGCAAGATGCCGGTATACCGACAGATCACGTCACCGAGATGGCGCAGATCCGATCCTGGCCACGGCATATTCAAGGCCTGCCGGGGCGCGCTTCGGTCCGAAGGTCACCTGGACTTCGGCGATAAAGCTGATGCCCGCGATCCGCATGTCATCGGCCATTCACGCGACGCTTGCGTCGGCGGAATATCACCCGAGCGTATCGTCATGCGGGTTGCGTAAATTGCGCGGCAATCCGTGGCTCGGTTGCAGGCGCTGGATGACCCGTGCCTCCTGGAGTAGATCGGGCAAAGTCTGAGGTATAGCGCCTGCGGGCGTCAGCACCAGGTTGCGCAGCAAGGTATGCCGTCGCAGCAGAATGAAATAGGCGGCAGGTGCCAGCGCTGCGGTCGCGAGTTCAAATCCGCGATCCAGATGCTGCATAGCACCGGTCTGTTTGCGACTCATCAATAATTGCCCATAGACCAATTCCACGGCCGCTTGTTGCGCCTCGGGCACGGTCCCGACCAGGCTGCGATAGTCGTGGGTTACGATCCGGCCGTGCCAGAATCCCGCAATCATCTCGGCAAGACGTGGTGCCAGCGAACTCCCGCCGCTGGCCAGGACTCGTTGCAACAACTGCCGCGCTTGCAGCTGTAGGTCCGCCGCCAACGCCGGCTCCAGCGGGGAGGCATACCATGCGGCCAGCGACACTGTAGCTTCGGGTTGCAACAGCTGATGTGGGTCGGGCATAAGCTCCATAGTCACGTGCTCCGGCGCGGATGACGTCGACCATCCTAGCCGACGTACATGACGCCCCCAAGCGGAACGGTTAAACTCCAAGCCCGAAACAGGCTCTACGGGAGTTTAGACAGTGCGCGATTTCGATACCGGACGCGGTGGTTTTCCTCGGATACGCATGCGCCGTATGCGTCGCGATGGCTTCTCGCGACGGTTGATGCGCGAGCACCAGCTAACCGCAGATGATCTGATCTATCCCATGTTTGTTTTAGAGGGCAGTGGCCAGCGCGAAACTGTGGCTTCCATGCCCGGCGTCGAGCGGCTGAGCATTGATGAACTACTCAAGGAAGCCGGCGAACTCGTTGCGCTTGGTATCCCCGCCATCGCGCTGTTTCCCGTTACGCCCCTGGAATGCAAAAGCGAGGATGCGCGCGAGGCCTACAACCCCGACGGCCTGGCGCAACGCGCGGTGCGCTCGATCAAAGAGAAATTTCCCGAACTCGGCGTTATCACCGACGTCGCCCTCGATCCCTTCACCACCCACGGTCAGGATGGACTGATCGATGCGGCCGGTTATGTGCTGAACGATGAAACCGTCGAGGTTCTCGTCAAGCAGGCGCTCTCGCACGCCGCCGCCGGTGCCGACGTGGTCGCACCCTCGGACATGATGGATGGACGCATCGGCCAGATCCGTGCGGCGCTGGAACAAGCCGGTCATCGCAACACGCGCATCCTCGCCTATGCGGCCAAATATGCGTCGAGCTTCTACGGTCCGTTCCGTGATGCGGTAGGTTCGGCCGCCAACCTCGGCGGCGGCAACAAATACAGCTACCAGATGGATCCGGCCAACAGTGACGAAGCGCTGTGGGAAGTCGCGCTGGATCTCGATGAAGGCGCCGATATGGTCATGGTGAAGCCGGGCATGCCCTACCTCGACATCGTGCGCCGCGTGAAAGATCAGTTCGGCGCACCGACCTTCGTGTATCAGGTCAGCGGCGAATACGCCATGCTCAAGGCTGCCAGTCAAAACGGCTGGCTCGACGAGCGCGCGGTCGTGATGGAATCCCTGCTGGCCTTCAAGCGCGCCGG
This sequence comes from Gammaproteobacteria bacterium, assembly GCA_016214925.1. Lineage (GTDB taxonomy): Bacteria > Pseudomonadota > Gammaproteobacteria > Thiohalobacterales > Thiohalobacteraceae > JAHJQQ01. The sequence goes on along the minus strand of JACRMO010000156.1, from coordinate 1,984 downwards.
CGCCGACGGCATCCTCACCTATTACGCCAAGCAGGCCGCGCAGTGGTTGCGTGACAGTGTGCCCACCGCTACGCGCTAGAGCACTTGCGTTCTCCTATGACAAACAACATCAATCCCGACCGCTACGCGGTGATGGGCAACCCCATCGCCCACAGCAAATCGCCGCTCATCCACGCGCAGTTCGCTGAACAAACGGGGCAGCCGCTGCGCTATGATGCCATCCTGGTGCCATTGCATGGCTTCAACGCGGCCGTCGCCGCGTTTCGCATCGAGGGTGGTCGCGGTCTCAATGTCACGGTGCCATTCAAACAAGAGGCCTGGCTGCTCGCACAACACCGCACGCCGCGCGCCGAACGCGCCGGCGCGGTGAATACGCTCTGGTGGGATGCACACAACACGCTGCATGGCGACACTACCGATGGCATCGGTTTGGTGCGCGATCTGCGCGACAATCACGGACTGACGCTCAACAATCAACGCATCCTGCTGTTGGGTGCAGGTGGCGCGGTACGTGGCGTGATCGAATCACTGCTCGCGGAAAATCCGGCTGCGCTGGTCATCGCCAATCGGACCGCGCATAAGGCCGTCGAGTTGGCGAATGCCTTTCAGAGCCTGGGGTCCGTCTCGGGCTATGGTTTCGATGCACTCCCAGCTGCGACAACAGCCGCGCCCTACGATCTGATCATCAACGGCACCGCCGCAGGTCTAACCGGCGAGGTACCGCCGCTACCCGCAACAGCGATCGGTGCGGACACCTGGGCCTACGACATGATGTACGCGCCGGAGCCGACGGCGTTTGTGCGGTGGGCATTGGAGAAGGGGGCGCGCCAAGCATGCGATGGGCTGGGCATGCTGGTCGAACAGGCGGCGGAAGCGTTCTGGATCTGGCGGGGCGTCAGGCCCACAACAGCGCGGGTGATCGCCCGCCTGCGCGCCGGGTAGAGAAACGCTCAGGGGTTGGCGCGACGTTCTGACACGCGGCGTTCCGCATGTGGCCAGGGACGCGTGCGCCAGTCGATTGCGCGCCGCTCGTTACCCATGGCTCGCGGCATGTACTCACGCACCTGCAAGCGTTGCCCTTGCAACTCAGCGTTACGATTACGCTCAAGCAACTTGTGCAGATCGGCGTCGGTCTCGACATGCACGATACCGAAACGCAGGGTGCGTCCCGCGCGGTCAGCTTTCTTGAAGATGCGCAAGCGGCGGGGTGCCTCGCGTTGCGGCAAGCGCAGCAGCGCACACAAATCGCCTTCCGTGGTATTGCTGGGAAGATTCCCGATAAAGAGGTTCATTGCTCACCTCACCTGAATATCGCCTACCGGCGAGTTTATTATTGATGCCTCCGACCCGGATGGTCGCGTTCTCGATCCGTCTTACGACGCACTTACGACGAACCTTTGACGCGAGTATAACCGAGCTTATGCGTCAATGCGATGACGATTTTGTAACCGGACATAGTGTTCTGCGGAGTACTTGAGGTAGCTCAACTCGTCTTCAGTCAGCGGTCGTACCCGCCGTGCCGGTCGGCCGTGCCACAGGTAACCACCCTCGATAATCTTCCCCGGCGCGACCAGACTACCCGCCCCCAGCATCGATCCGGCCTGGACCAGCGCCCCGTCCATGACCATTGAACCCATACCAATTAGGCAGTTGTCCTCGATCGTGCAGCCGTGCAGAACGACCATATGGCCGACGGTCACACCCCGGCCTATAACGAGGGGAAACCCGCCCGGAGCGAACTCACTATCGTGGGAGACATGAAGAACCGACCCATCCTGAATATTGGTGTTATCTCCAATTTTTATAAAATGTATATCGCCGCGCGCAACTACTTGGAGCCAAAGGGATGCGTCAGCCCCAATCTCGACAGCGCCGATGACCAGGGCCGTCGCATCGATGTAGGCCGACTCGGCAATCCTGGGAGTATGGGTTTCAAAACGGCGGACTGGCATGGTCTACCTCAGGGTCACCAGTTCTTCGGCGC
>JACRMO010000155.1 GCA_016214925.1 Gammaproteobacteria bacterium | reverse complement strand
GCCACTGTCGATAACCAGCGTTTCATCCGCGTACTCCCGTCGCATTGAGATTGTTTGCCGCGCATTATGCGGGGCGGCGCACGCATCCGCCACCACCCGACCGACATCTGTGGCGCGCGCTTATACCGCACAAAGCGCACCGGCAATATACCCGTCTTCTCCAACATTGACATATTGCAATGCCCTGACGTCTGCCTTATCCTGCCGAACCTTAGGAAAACAGTCAGCTTTTCTGAACCACACGTTTTACAACGCTTTTTTAACGGTTTTTCGGAGGACCGATCCATGAACCCACTCAAGTCCATTGCGGGCACAATCATTGCCGGTTTCGTCCTGGCGATCATCATCATGTTCGCACTCGGCGTGACCAGCACACCCAACCCGTGGGAATTCTGGGTCTGGATGCATGTACTGGTCGGCATCACCTGGATCGGTCTGCTTTACTACTTCAATTTCGTGCAGGTGCCCGGCGTGGGCAAGGCCCTGGCCGAGGCCAGCAGCGGCGGTCCCGGTGCTGCGGCCATCAATAAGTATATTGCCCCGCGCGCCCTGCTGTCGTTCCGCTGGGCCGCGGTGGCCACCTGGTTGACCGGCGCGCTGGCGCTGGAAGCCATGCACACCGCCGATGGTTCTGGCGTTATGGCCGCCTTCACCTTCGCCGAGGGTTACAAGATCATCGGCATGGGCGCCTGGCTCGGCACCATCATGCTGTTCAATGTCTGGGTGCTGATCTGGCCGAACCAGAAGAAGATCCTCGGTATCGTGCAGTCCACCCCGGAGGCCATCGCCAAGGCCAAGGTTGTCGCCCTGATGGCCTCGCGTACCAATACGATGCTGTCGATCCCGATGATCCTCGGCATGACCGGTCAGATGCACGGCCTGCCGTTCTGATCTGAACCAAACGGGTGCGTGCCGGGTTTCCCCCAGCACAACCAGACAAAGCCCGGCCTCGTGCCGGGCTTTGTCTTTTCGAGGCTCGGGCCATTCGGTAATTGCACCCCGCCCGGCGCCTCGCTAGAATCGGCCTCTTTCCGGCNNTTCGCGCGCGGTGAAGGCGCGCGGCTGTGGGATACCGAGGGCCGCGAATACCTCGACGCGCTCAGCGGTGTCGCCGTGTGCGGACTCGGGCATGCGCATCCGGCCATCGCCGCGGCCCTGTGTGCGCAAGCCGGCACATTGATCCACACCTCGAATATCTACGAAATCCCCTTGCAGGAAGAACTCGCCGCGCAACTGACGCGGCTGTCGGGCATGGACCGCGCGTTCTTCTGCAACTCCGGCGCCGAGGCCAATGAAGCGGCCATCAAGCTGGCGCGCCTGCACGGTCACAAACGCGGCATCAAGGAGCCGGCCATCATCGTCATGGAAGGCAGCTTCCACGGCCGCACGCTCGCCACACTCACCGCCACCGGCAACCGCAAGGTGCAGGCCGGCTTCGAACCGTTGGTGAAGGGATTCGTGCGCGTGCCCTACAACGATCTCGATGCGCTGTGCACGGTGGCCGAGAACACTGACAACGTCGTCGCCGTGCTGGTCGAACCGGTGCAGGGCGAAGGCGGCATCCGCATACCCGATGCCGATTACCTCGCCGGCGTGCGTGCGCTGTGCGACAAACACCAGTGGTTAATGATGCTCGACGAGGTGCAGACCGGCATGGGCCGCACCGGCCGCTGGTTCGCTTTCCAGCATACCAACGTGCAACCCGATGTTTTGGTGCTCGCCAAAGGACTCGGCAACGGCATGCCCATCGGCGTCTGTCTCGCGCGCGGCGCCGCTGCGACAACCTTCGAGCCCGGCAATCACGGTTCCACCTTCGGCGGCAAGCCGCTCGCGTGCAGCGCGGCGCGCGCGGTGATCGCCACCACCGAAAAAGAAAATCTGGTCGCGCGCGCCGCACAGCTCGGTCAACGCATGCTCGACGGCTTCAGCCAGCAACTTGCCGGCAGCGCCGGTGTCGTCGCCATCCGCGGTCTCGGTCTGATGCTGGCCGTGGAACTGGATCGCCCCTGTGCGGAACTGGTGAAGCTGGCACTCGCACGTGGCCTGCTCATCAACGTCACCGCCGACAAAGTGGTGCGGCTGCTGCCGCCGCTGATTCTCAGCGACGCGCAGGCCGACCGCATTGTCACCGAAGTCAGTCAATTGATCGTCGAGTTTCTCGCCCCAAAGTAATCAAGAGTAATTGCAATGCCGGTACGTCATTTCCTCACCCTGCTCGACCTGTCGCCCGATGAACTCCAGGGGCTGACGCGTCGCTCCATCGAACTGAAGGCCAAGCAACGCGCCGGCGAACTGTACCAGCCGTTACGCGGCAAGATCCTCGGCATGGTGTTCGAGAAATCCTCGACGCGCACGCGCGTATCCTTCGAGGCCGGCATGGCGCAACTCGGCGGCCATGCGCTGTTCCTATCGCCGCGCGATACCCAGCTCGGCCGCGGCGAACCCATCGAGGACACCGCGCGCGTGTTGTCGCGCATGGTCGACATCATCATGATCCGCACCTACGAGCACGAGAAACTCGAACGCTTCGCCGCGCACTCGCAGGTGCCCGTGATCAACGCGCTCACCGACCGCTGC
>JACRMO010000154.1:6922-10905 GCA_016214925.1 Gammaproteobacteria bacterium | reverse complement strand
AATCAGACCGCGTTGGGCGTCGGTTCCGAGGAATACATCCGCAAGGTGATGATCGACGCGTTGGGCGCGGAGAAGGCCGGTGGCCTCATCGATCGCATCCTGTTGGGACACAATACCAAGGGACTGGAGACGCTCAAGTGGATGGATGGAAGTGCAGTGGCGGAACTCATTCGCCTGGAGCACCCGCAGATCATGGCCATCGTGCTGTCCTATCTCGACAGCGATCATGCCGCGGAGGTCATTGGTCATCTGCCGGATCGCGTGCGCGTGGATGTGTTGCTGCGCATCGCCACGCTCGACGGCATTCAGCCCTCGGCGTTGGCGGAACTGGATGAGATCATGGAGCGGCAGTTCTCCGGCAACAATAACAATGTGAAGTCGTCGTCGGTGGGCGGTGTCAAATCGGCGGCCAATATCCTCAACTTCGTCGACAGTTCGATGGAAGGCGAGATCATCGAAATGATCAAGGACGCCGATGCCGAACTGGGACAGAAGATCCAAGATTTGATGTTCGTCTTCGACAACCTGGCCGAAGTCGACGACACCGGTATTCAGGCGCTGCTGCGCGAGGTGTCTTCGGAGAATCTGATTGTCGCGCTCAAGGGCGCCGACGAGGCCATCCGCGAAAAGATCTTCAAGAATATGTCCAAGCGTGCGGCCGAAATGTTACGCGACGACCTGGAAGCGAAAGGTCCGGTGCGTTTGTCCGAGGTCGAGGCGGCGCAGAAGGAGATTCTGTCCATCGCGCGGCGCATGGCCGATGCCGGCGACATCGTGTTGGGTGGCAAGGGTGGCGAGCAGTACGTTTAAGCACTCGATGGACAATAAAACCGCGGAGGCGTTGTGCAGCACACGACACGGGTTATGAGCAAAATCATTCCCAAAGAAGACTTGGAAGGCATCGAGAACTGGTCGCTGCCCGAAGTGCATATGGCCGGCAGCCGCGAGGTCGCCGCCCGCCCGCTTACCGCGCGCCAGATCGAGGAACTGCAACAGCAGGCGCGCGAGGAAGGTTTTCAGTTGGGCCGCCGCGAAGGGCTGGAGGCCGGCAAGAAGGAAATACGCGCGCGGGTGCGTGAACTTGAGTCGCTGATGCAGACGCTGAGCAAGCCGCTGGAACAGATCGACGCGCAGATCGAGAATGAATTGGTGCAGTTGGCGCTGGCGGTGGCCAAGCAGCTGGTGCGGCGCGAACTCAAATCCGACCCGGGCCAGGTGCTGGCCGTGGTGCGCGAGGCGATGGCGGCATTGCCGCTGGCCGCGCGCAACGTGCGTCTGCATCTGCATCCCAAAGATGCGGCGCTGGTGCGCGACATGCTGGCGTTGGGCGACAACGAGCGTGGCTGGCAGATCGTCGAGGACCCGCTGCTCGCGCGCGGCGGCTGCAAAATCAGCAGCGATACGTCGCAGATCGACGCCAGCGTCGAACGTCGTCTGCATACGGTGATCGCCAATGTCCTGGGCGGTCAGCGCGAGACCGATACCGATACCGAGTCATCGGCGGAGTAGACGATGGTCGGCACGGCGCAGCATATCCCCGAAGGCAAGCGCGCAGGTCTCTGGCATGAACGTCTCGCGGCTTATACCCGACGCGCGTTGCAACCGGTGTTGCTCGATGTGGAAGGCCGCCTGACGCGTATGGTCGGCTTGACGCTGGAGGCGGTCGGCTGCCCCGTCGCTATTGGTGGACGCTGCATGATCGTCAATCCCGATCACTCCCGCATCGAAGCCGAGGTAGTCGGTTTTGCCGGCGATAAACTCTATCTCATGCCGATTGGCGATCTGCACGGGCTCGCGCCTAACGCGCGTGTGGTCCCGACGCGGCATGTGTGCGAGGCCGCGGTCGGGCCCGGTCTTTTGGGCCGGGTGCTCGATGGCACCGGTCAGCCACTGGACGGTAAAGGTCCGCTCAATGCCGTGGCGCGCGTGCCGCTCACAGGACACAGCATCAATCCGCTGACGCGCCGTCCCATCCGTGAACCACTGGACGTCGGTGTGCGCGCCATCAATGCGCTCATGAGTGTCGGTCGCGGGCAGCGCATGGGCCTGTTCGCCGGCAGCGGCGTTGGCAAGAGCGTGCTGCTCGGCATGATGACGCGCTACACCAACGCCGATGTCATCGTCGTCGGGTTGATCGGCGAGCGTGGCCGCGAAGTGGTGGAATTCGTCCAGAACATTCTCGGCGATGAAGGCATGGCGCGCGCGGTGGTGGTGGCGACGCCGGCGGATACCTCGCCGTTGATGCGCATGCACGGTGCGATGCTGGCGACCAGTATCGCCGAATATTTCCGCGATCAGGGTTTGCAGGTGTTGCTGTTGATGGATTCGCTGACACGCTTTGCCCAGGCACAGCGCGAAATCGCCCTGGCCATTGGCGAGCCGCCGGCCACCAAGGGCTATCCACCTTCGGTATTCGCCAAGTTGCCGCAGTTGGTGGAGCGCGCCGGCAACGGCGATGTCGGTGGCGGTTCGATCACCGCGTTCTATACCGTGCTCACCGAGGGCGACGATCAGCAGGACCCGATCGCCGATGCCGCGCGCGCGATTCTCGATGGGCATATCGTGCTGTCGCGCGATCTGGCCGAGTCCGGACATTATCCGGCCATCGATATCGAGGCCTCGATCAGTCGCGCCATGACCGAGATCACCGATGCCGGGCATCTCAATGCCGCGCGCCGCTTCAAGCAGATCTACTCGACTTACCGTCAGCATCGCGATCTGATCAGCGTGGGCGCCTATCAGCGCGGCGCCGATCCGCGCGTCGACGAAGCGATTGCCTATCAGCCCAGACTCATGGAGTTCCTGCAACAAGGCATGCATCAGCCGGTGCCGCTGGTCGACAGTCTGGACGATCTCGATAAATTGATCGGGCGGCAGTTGCCCATGGCGCCTAAGCCCGCCGCCGCCGCGCCGCCGGCACGTCGCTGAGTGCTTATCTGAACAATGACCCGCAGCAAACGCATGCAGCCGGTGGTCAACGTCACGGCGAATCGCGAGCGCGAGGCGGCGCAACGCCTGGGTGAATGTCAGCAGCGCGTACAGGCCGCCGAACAGCGGCTTGAGGAACTGATCCAGTACCGCGAAGAATATACCCGGCAGTTCGCCAACGGCGGGAGTTTGAACACCGCGCGCCTGCAGGATTACCGGATATTTCTCGGTCGTCTTAACCAAGCCGTCGAACAACAGCACGTAGTGCTGGAACGCGCCCGCGAGGAATGCGCGGCGTTGCGGCAGCGCTGGCTGGACATGCATACGCGCGCCCAGGCGTTGGACAAGGTCGTGGAGCGCTATCGCGACGAGGAACGCAGCGACCAAAACCGGCGCGATCAGAAGGAAACCGATGAACATGGGCAGACCCTGCGGGGGCGCAAGAATCAAGACGATTAGCGCGCGTGGGTTCGGTATCCGCCGCGCGCGATGCATACCCTGGCACGCCACTTGCTCCTATCCCTTTACCTAGCTATTTCCAGACGTTTGCAGTCCAGGAGAAATCGTATGACGGACATGGCGCTGCCCCCGGTTCCCCAACCCCAGATTCAAGTCAAAGCGGTCAAGGCGCCGCCGCAGGTTGTGGACGATGCCCAGGAATCCAAGCCGGACCAGGGATTTGCCAATGTCTTGAAGTCGCGCATGGACACAGATGCACCGCCGAAGGAAGCCACGGAGGCCGCGATAGACACCCCGGATAACGGAACCACGGAGCCGGAGAACGTCACGCAGAACCTGATGGACGACGGCAAGCCTTTGCCGCAGGACGGCAAACCCGAGGACGTTCTGCTTGCCGTGCTGACAGGGACTGCCTCGATGGCCGAGACATCCACCGCGGAGACGGCCGAAGCTGCTGCTACGGAAACGACTGAGCCGGCCGCAGCGGTGGTGTCCGCCGAGTCTGAGGTAATGGTGGATGCTTATGCACTGCTCAATGTGGATGCTCCAGCCGATGTGCGCGGGGAAGCTGTCGTCGGTGCGGTGCCGGGGCAGAC
>JACRMO010000154.1:0-6877 GCA_016214925.1 Gammaproteobacteria bacterium | reverse complement strand
CGGTACCAGTACCGCTGCCGCGCGCCCGCAGCTCGCACCTTGGACTACCGGGGCGCGGGCCGAGTTGCCACAGACGGCGCAGGCCGCGGTAGCTCAAGCCGTACGCGCGCTGCCGGTCGAGACCGAGGCCACGCAGTCTTCGCCGTTTTTACTGGAACGCTTTGGCGCCGAAGTACGCGTTCTGGCCGGCGCGCAACCGCACGCGGCGGGCGTCGACGCGTTTGCCGATCGATTATTGGGTTCAACTCAGCCAACGGTGGCGTCGGCACACGCGACCACGCAGGGTATGCCGAATCTACAGCCCCAGGACGCGGCGGCCGCCGCACGCCTTCCCTTGCCGACAGCGACCGTGGAAACCCCGTTGCGCCAACCCGGTTGGGACCAGGCGCTCGGCGAGCGGGTGATGTGGGTGGTCAACAATAAGTTCCAGGGTGTGGAACTCAAACTGAATCCGGCGCATTTGGGACCGATCGAGGTGCGCGTGCAGATGCAGAACGACCAGGCACAGGTCAGTTTCGTCGCGCAACACGCCCCGGTGCGCGAAGCCCTGGAAGCGGCGCTGCCGCGACTGCGGGAAATGTTTGGTGCCAATGGCTTCAACCTGGCCGATGTCAATGTGTCCCAGCATTCCTTCGCCGAGCAGCAGCGCCATGCGCAGACGGCCGAAGGGAATTTTCGTGCGGGTACGGGTACGGCGGACGAGACCGATTTGGGCAGCATCGCCCAGCAGGAATTCACGCGTGGGGGAGGGCAGTCGCGGGGGGCGATCGACCTGTTCGCCTGAGCACACACCCGGACCCGACAAGGCCCCGGCTAGGGCGTAAAATACTCTGGGCAGTAGATTGCAAATGTGCTACCGTCCAAGCCGTCGATAAAACAACAACATAATAAATACAATGGCTGGAGAAAAACGAGGCAGGCGGAGGACGACGTCGGAGGCTGGCCAAGCGGCCATGTCTCAGCTGGCTGCGCGCGAGCTGCGTAAAGAATTCCACTACGTGCTCCAGATCGGCAACGGCGATGCGAAAGTTCTCCGTACCTATCACCAACTGCTGTCGCAAGGCGCCGCCAGCTTTGCACAGGACTATTACAATTTCCTGTTCGACAATCCCGCGACGGCCGATGTGCTCTACGCCTATGAGCGTAACGGCGGCAATATCGGCGACCTGGTGCGCTCGCAATTGCAGCAGATGCTGCAACTACTCAATGTCGAACATGACGACGGTGTAACCGAGGTTGGTCAACGGCATTTCTGCATCGGTGTAAAACCCGTCTGGGTGATGGGTGCCTACCGGCTCTATCTGAATCATCTGCATACTCTGATTCACTCGCTGCCGGAGATCGAACCGGACGACCGGAAGTCGCTCGAGTCCGCGCTGATCAAACGCGTGTTCCTGGATATGGGACTGATGTTGCAGGGCTACTGGGACAGTCTGCGCACGCAGGCGGAGGCCTCCCGCGATAAATCGCAGACAGCCTACGAGTATGTGGAAGATTTGCTCGGCAATATTCCGCTGATCCTCTGGTCTTACGATGTCCGTCGCCACGAACTACTGTATTCCAGTCCGGCCTTGCGCGAACTGTGCGCGGCCGACAATCAGGATCCCATCCCCTGTTTCGATCGTATCCACGCCGACGACCGCGAGAAGGTCGGTGCCGCATGGCAGTTGGCGATGGACGGCGAAACTGCCGAGGTGCAGGCGCGCGTGAACTTGCTGGGCGAACAGGAACGCTGGTGCAGCTTGCGCTTCACGCCCGCGCACAGCGGGCGTCGTCGTGTGCAGCGCGTCGACGGTCTGATCGAAGACATCACCGAAACCCACAACGCTCTGGATGTTCTGGAACACCAGGCCACGACCGATGAATTGACGGGGTTGGCCAACCGCACCTTGTGGTACGACCGCGTCAATCAGGCGCTGTCCAGTTCGCGACGCGAGGAAGGCCGCGAGGTCGTGCTCATGCTGCTCGACCTCGATCATTTCAAAATGATCAACGACGAACTCGGGCATCTGGTCGGCGACGATGTGTTGCGTCAAGTCGCCGCGCGGTTGCGCGCGGCACTACGCGATTCCGACACCTTGGCGCGGTTGGGTGGCGACGAATTCGCGATTCTGATGCCGGCGGTTCCCAGTGGCGAACGCGCCGGTGAACGGGTCGCCGCCAAGGTGCTGAGTTGCTTCGAACACCCGTTCCACTGTGGCGACCGCGAACTGTTCCTCAACGCCTCGGTGGGCATCGCCGTCTATCCGGAACACGGTGACGATGTGAACGAGCTGCTCGGGCATGCCGATGTCGCCATGTATCGGGCCAAGCGCAGCGACGGTCATTACAGTTTCTACGATGCCGACGGTCAGACCGACAACGCGCGGCAATTGCGCTTCTCCGGTCAGCTGCGCCACGCGCTGGACCGCAACGAATTCGAATTGCATTATCAGCCCAAGGTCGGCATGCAGGACAAACAGGTCTGCGGCGTCGAGGCCCTGCTGCGTTGGCAGCATCCGCAACAGGGCTTGGTGAAGCCGGCGCATTTCCTGCCCATTGCCGAGCAGATCGGTCTCATGGCGCCCATCACCAGTTGGGTGCTGGTCACCGCGCTGCGCCAATGCAAGACTTGGCGCGATGCGGGGATCCACATGCCGGTGTCAGTGAATGTGTCGGGGCGTTCGTTCCAGAATCCACGCTTGGTCGAGCGCATTCAGTGGGCGCTGGAACAGGCGGGCGTCGATGGCGATTGCCTGGAGATCGAGATCACCGAAGACACCCTGATGGGCGATCTGGGGCGCGGCGCGGAGATCCTGGCGCATCTGCATGGCCTGGGCGTGGGCGTCGCGGTGGACGATTTCGGCACCGGCTATTCCTCGCTGTCCTATCTTAAGCGTCTGCCCATCAACACCTTGAAGATCGACAAATCCTTTCTGGCCGATATGGCGCAGGGCGGTAACGATGCGATCATCGTCCGCTCCATCATCGACCTCGGTCACAACCTCGGCTTTCGCGTGGTCGCCGAGGGCGTCGAGGATGCACAGGCCTGGGATATGCTGACCCAGCTGGGCTGTGACGCCGTGCAGGGTTACCACATCAGTCGGCCCTTGCCGGATGCGAAGTTCACGGATTGGCTGCGCGCGTCGCCCTGGGAATTGAACGCCTAGTTCAGCACTCGCCCCAACACTCGCCAAATTCCCGGCTGGCCGCCATGCCCAGCTCACGTCAAAGCCCCGGCACTCTGCTGGAAATCAGATATAACCTCCTATAATCGATAGCTGTTTTGTTTTCCGTCACCATGGCACAGGACTTGCTTTTCCCCTGACAAGTCGTTTTATCAGGGGATTGTGAGTCATGGCGAAAGAAGATCTGGATCTCGATGTCGAGGCTGCTGCACCGGCCAAAAAATCGGGCAAGCTCAAGTGGATCATCATCGGTGTGGTCGGCCTGTTGCTGTTGGTGGGCGCGACCGTAGGTGTCTTGTACTTCGCGGGTGTCATTGGCGGTGGCGGCGATGCTGCCGAGCCCGAGGCGGCCGAGGAGGCCAGCGCGAAGCACGGCGAAGACTAAGCGGCAAAGAAAGAACATGGCGCCGCTGACGCCAAGGCGCCACTGATCTACCAATCTATGGAACCCCCGCTGATCGTCAATTTCGACAGCAATGCCAGCGTCCGTTTCATGCAGATCACCATGCAGGTGGCCTCGCACGATCCGGCTGTGATCGAGAAGGTCAAAGAACACACTCCGGCCATCCGCAACGGCCTGCTCATGTTGTATTCCAGCCAGGATCCGACCGTACTCAGCACCCGTCAGGGCAAGGAGGCCTTGCTCAAGCAATCCCTGGAGGAGGTCAACCGGGTGCTGACCGAACAGAGCGGTGAAGGCGGTGTGGAAAACGTCTACTTCACCGGCTTTGTGATGCAGTAAGGAATCCTGAGTGAACGATCTGCTCTCACAAGAAGAAATTGATGCGCTCCTCCATGGGGTCGGCAGCGGCGATATCGACACCGATGGCGACGATGGCCTAGGCGATGGCGAAGCGCAGAACTACGACTTCACCAGTCAGGATCGCATCGTGCGTGGGCGCATGCCCACGCTGGAGATGATCAACGAACGTTTCGCGCGCTACTTCCGCATCAGTCTGTTCAACATGCTGCGCCGCACCGCGGAAATTTCCGTCGGCGGCGTGCAGATGCTGAAGTTCGCCGAATATGTACACAGTCTGTTCGTGCCTACCAGCCTCAATATGGTGAAGGTCAACCCGCTGCGCGGCACCGGTTTGTTCGTCTTCGATCCCAAGCTGGTGTTTATCGTGGTGGACAACTACTTCGGCGGTGATGGCCGCTTTCCGACCAAGATCGAGGGTCGCGAATTCACGCCGACCGAACAGCGCGTCATTCAACGTATTCTGCAGCAGGCATTCGCCGATCTCGTGAATGCCTGGAAGCCGGTGATGCCGGTGACGTTCGAATATCTGAACTCCGAGGTCAATCCGCAGTTCGCCAACATCGTCAGTCCGACCGAAGTGGTGGTGGTGTCGACATTTCATATCGAGCTTGAGGGCGGCGGCGGCGCATTGCACGTGACGCTCCCGTACTCCATGGTGGAACCGATCCGCGATCTTCTCGATGCCGGTGTGCAAAGTGACCGCAGCGAAACGGACGACCGTTGGCGGTTGGCGATCCGCGAGGAGATGAAGGGCGCGCCGATCGAAATGATCAGCGTGCTCGCGGAAACCAATATCAGCGTGCGCGATTTGATGAATCTCAAGGCCGGCGATGTGATACCCATCGATTTTCCGGATACCGTCACCTTGCGCGCGGAGGATATCCCGGTGTTCCGCGGACGGCTCGGGATCTCGCAGGGTAATCGCGCCATCAAACTCACAGAACGCGTCCAACTCAAGCAATTCGCGACGCCGCAAACAACCAACTAGGTAGCAGGTACGTGCCATGAGCGAAGAATTGGATAGTCAAGACGGTGGACTGGACGATTGGGGTGCGGCGCTGGCCGAGCAGGCCGAGTCCGAACAGGCTGCCAAGCCGGGCGGCGCCCAAGTGCAGGTGGCCGAATTCGACGCACTGGCCAGCGACAATCTGCCGGTTGCTCGCGACGATGACCGCAACATGGACATGATCCTGGATATCCCGGTGACCATCGCCATGGAAATCGGTCGCACCAAGATCAGCATCCGCAATCTGCTGCAATTGAATCAGGGCTCGGTGGTCGAGCTGGACCGACTGGCCGGCGAACCGATGGACGTGTTGGTCAACGGTACATTGGTGGCGCATGGTGAGGTGGTAGTGGTCAACGAGAAATTCGGTATCCGCCTCACCGACGTGGTGAGCCCGGCCGAACGCGTGAAGAAGCTCAAGTAAATGCGCGATGGCTACGCAGGTTCTTTCCTTCGCGGCAGCGCCGGATTGGGCAGCGTGCTGCTGGCCGTATATGGCGGTGTCGTCCGCGCCGCGGAGACAGCGACGAACTCAAACGTGCCGGCGCTAGGGGTCGAGCCATTGGCGGGCGGCAGCCTGGCGAAAATGGGCCTGGGTCTGTTCGCGGTGGTGTTTCTGATCGTGGGCATGGCCTGGCTGATGCGTCGCATGGGCGGGATGCCCGGTACCGCGACCGGTTCGTTGCGGGTGTTGGGCGGATTGTCCATGGGTACCCGCGAACGCGTGGTACTGATTCAAGTCGGCGAGACGCAACTGTTACTCGGCGTCGCACCCGGGCGCGTGCAAACGCTGCACGTGCTCGACCAGCCCATCGCAACCACCGAACCCGGCAAGTCCGGCAAGAATAATTTCGCGGCCAGCCTCGCTGCTGCGCTGCAACGGAGAAACAAATCATGAAGTGCATCGCTCGGCTGTTGTTATTGCTGAGTCTGTTCAGCCCGGTGTTGGCGCTGGCCGAACCCGGTCTCGCCGCGTTCCACGTCGAGAACGATCCGAACGGCGGCCAGACCTGGTCCGTGAACATTCAAGTGCTGGCGATGATGACGGCCATCACGTTCCTGCCGGCCGCGCTGATGATGATGACCTCGTTCACGCGCATCGTGATCGTGCTGGCAATTCTGCGGCAGGCGCTGGGCACCATGCAGACGCCGTCGAATCAAATCCTGGTCGGTCTGTCGTTGATGCTGACCTTCTTCATCATGATGCCGGTGTTCGACGAGGTGTACGACACCGCACTGACGCCTTATCTGAATGAAAAGATGCCCGCGCAGGACGCCATCGCGCTGGCCGCGAAGCCGTTTCGCGCCTTCATGACCGGCCAGACCCGCGATGCCGATCTGGAAACCTTCGCCGATATCGCGCGCGCCGAGAAGATCGAGTCCACCGAGCAAGTGCCGTTCTCGCTGCTGTTGCCGGCGTTCGTCACCAGCGAACTCAAGACGGCCTTCCAGATCGGCTTCTTGATCATGATTCCGTTTCTAGTCATCGATCTGGTGGTCGCCAGCCTGCTGATGTCCATGGGCATGATGATGCTGTCGCCGATGATCATTTCGATGCCGTTCAAGATTATGTTGTTCGTGTTGATCGACGGCTGGTCGCTCATCATGGGCACCCTGGCCTCCAGCTTCTACGTCTGAGGAAACCGTCATGACACCCGAAACCGTGATGACCGTGGGGCGCCAGACGCTGGAGATTGTCGCCTTGCTGGCCGGGCCGCTGCTGATTTCATCGTTAGTTGTCGGCCTGATCATCGCCATGTTCCAGGCGGCGACGCAGATCAACGAAATGACCCTGACCTTTATCCCCAAGCTCATCACTGTCGCGGCTGTGCTGATGATCGCCGGTCCCTGGCTGTTGCAGAACCTGATGAGTTTCACCGTGCGCCTGTTCCAAAGTATTCCCCAGCTCGTCGGCTGAAGCGGCGAGGCGGACGCGGTATG
>JACRMO010000153.1 GCA_016214925.1 Gammaproteobacteria bacterium | reverse complement strand
TGGATGTTCTGCTGGAGGCTGCCTTTCGGGCCCTTGACAGTAACAACTCCATTCGCGACCGAGACGTCAACGCCCTTCGGCAACTCAATCGGTTTTTTGGCAACTCTCGACATAATCCTGCCCTATCAGCACACGGTGCAGAGCACTTCGCCACCCTCACCGAGGGCGCGCGCTTCACGGTCGCTCATCACACCCTTGGAGGTGGAGACAATGGCGACACCCAGACCACCCAGCACTTTGGGCAGCTCGTCTTTACCTTTGTAGATGCGCAGACCCGGACGACTGACGCGCTGCAGCGAATCGATCACCGGCTTGCCTTCGTAATACTTCAGAGCGATGGTCAACTGCGGTTTGCCGTCGACGGTCTGCTCGACAACGTCACCGACATAACCTTCGCTCTTCAGCACATTGGCCACGGCCTTCTTGGCCTTGGACGCCGGCATACTCACCTGCACCTTGTTGGCGGCCTGGCCGTTACGAATGCGGGTCAGCAAGTCCGCGATAGGGTCCGTCATACTCATCTACTGAATCCTCAATCTCTTTAGTCTAGCCGCGCTTACCAGCTGGCCTTGACCAGGCCCGGAATATCGCCGCGCATGGCCGCTTCGCGAATCTTGTGGCGGCACAGTCCGAATTTGCGATACACGCCGCGCGGACGACCCGTTATGCGGCAACGACGCTGAACCCGCGACGGGCTGGCATCACGCGGCATCTTTTGCAGCTGCGCCACCGCGACGGCGCGGTCTTCCAGCGAGCCCTTCGGGTCGCGGATCGCCTCTTTCAGCGCGGCGCGCTTGGCGGCGAACTTGGCGACCGACTTCATGCGCTTGACCTCGCGGGCCTTCATCGATTTCTTTGCCATTTGCCTTAAGTCCTCAGTTGCGGAACGGGAAGTTGAAGGCCGCCAACAGCGCCTTGGCCTCCGCGTCCGACTTGGCCGTCGTCGTGATCGTAATATCCATACCGCGCAGGGCATCGACCTTGTCGTAGTCGATTTCCGGGAAGATGATCTGTTCCTTCACGCCCATGCTGTAGTTGCCGCGACCATCGAAAGAGCGGCCGTTCAGTCCACGGAAATCGCGGATACGCGGAATCGCGATGGTGATCAAGCGATCCAGGAATTCGTACATCTTATCGCGACGCAGCGTGACCTTGCAGCCGATGGGCCAGCCTTCGCGAATCTTGAATCCGGCGATTGCCTTGCGGGCCAGGGTCACGACTGCCTTCTGTCCGGCAATCTTCTCCATATCGCCCACGGCATTCTCGATGATCTTTTTATCACCGACCGCCTCGCCCACACCCATGTTCAGGGTGATCTTGGTAATCTTGGGCACTTCCATGACGTTCTTGTAGGCAAACTGCTCCATGAGCTGTTTGATGACGGTGTCACGGTAGTGCTGCTGTAATCTGGCCATGGCTCTTCAACCTGCTCGATCAAACGTCCACGACTTCTTTCGTGGACTTGAAATACCGCACCTTGCGGCCATCTTCCAGCGTCCGGATACCCACCCGGTCACCCTTGCTGGTCTGGGTATTGAACAGCATCACGTTGGAGGCCTGAATCGCCGCCTCACGCTCGATGATGCCGCCCGCTACACCCGCCTGAGGATTCGGCCTGGTATGACGCTTGATGATATTAATGTTCTCGACGATCAACCGCTCGTCATCCAGCACGCGCAGCACGGAGCCACGTTTGCCCTTGTCTTTACCGGCGATGACGATAACCTCGTCGCCTTTCTTAATCCTGCGCATGACGAAACCCTATCCGCTCTTACAGTACTTCCGGGGCCAGCGAGACGATCTTCATGAACTTCTCGCTGCGCAATTCACGAGTTACCGGCCCGAAAATACGGGTACCGATAGGCTCCAGTTTGTTGTTCAGCAGCACCGCCGCATTGGTATCGAAGCGCACCACTGAACCATCCGGACGACGCACACCCTTACGGGTACGTACGACCACCGCATTATACACTTCACCCTTCTTGACCTTGGGACCGACGGATGTACTTGCCATACACCGGGTGCTTGACCAAACGTTCAATCTTCACAGTGACGGACTTATCCATCTTATTGCTCACCACACGACCGGTGAGCGTACGCTCGATGTTGTCGCTCGCGCTCATGCTGCGTTACCTGCCTTTTCGTTCAGCACCGTCTTGATACGGGCAATATCTTTGCGCACACGCTTGAACTGATGCGAGCGGGCCAGCTGACCGGTCGCCTTCTGCATGCGCAGATTGAATTCCTCGCGCAGCAGACCTTTCAACTCAGTACGCAGCTCAACCGCGGACTTGTTACGGAGTTCAGTCGCGTTCATCACATCACCGTCCGGGACACGAAGGTTGTCTGCACCGGCAATTTCGCGGCGGCCAGCTTGAACGCCTCGCGCGCGATTTCTTCGGTCACACCTTCAATTTCATACAGCACGCGGCCGGGCTGAATCTTGGCAACCCAATATTCCACGTTACCCTTACCGCTACCCATACGCACTTCCAAGGGCTTCTTGGTGATCGGCACATCCGGGAAGATACGGATCCAGATTTTACCGCCACGCTTGACGAAGCGGGTGATCGCGCGACGCGCCGCTTCGATCTGCCGCGCCGTGAGGCGACCACGGGTGGTGGCCTTCAACGCATATTCACCGAAGCTGACACTGTTACCGGAAGTCGCCAAGCCGGTATTGCGGCCTTTGTGCATCTTGCGGAATTTAGTTCTTTTGGGCTGCAACATGGCTACAGCTACTCCTTAATTGCCGGCCGCTTTCTTCGCGGGTTCCGCCTCGGCAGCCTGCTCGGCCGTACCGATCACTTCACCCTTGAAGATCCAAACTTTCACGCCGATCACACCGTAGGTGGTGCGGGCCTCGGCGAACCCATAGTCGATGTCCGCACGCAGGGTATGCAACGGCACACGGCCTTCGCGGTACCACTCGCTGCGCGCGATCTCGGCACCGTTCAGGCGGCCGGCGACATTGATACGAATACCCTGCGCACCGAGACGCATGGAGTTCGTCACTGCGCGCTTCATGGCGCGACGAAACATAATGCGACGCTCCAGCTGCTGCGCGACGCTTTCGGCGACCAGCTGCGCATCCAGCTCGGGCTTGCGCACTTCCTCGATGTTGATGTGCACGGGCACACCCATCTTCAGGGAGACTTCCTTGCGCAGGGCTTCGATGTCTTCGCCCTTCTTGCCGATCACGATACCGGGACGGGCCGTATGCACGGTAATCATGGCATTGCGCGCCGGGCGCGCGATCTGAATGCGGCTCACCGAGGCATGCGCGAGCTTCTTCTTCAGGAAGGCGCGAACCTCCATGTCCTGATTCAGATAGTCTGCAAAGTTACGGGAGTCCGCATACCACTTGGACGTCCAGTCCTTCACGATACCCAGGCGGATGCCTGTTGGATGTACTTTCTGACCCATTCCGAGTTCTCTCTCGTGTTCGGTTCATGAGACCGGCCCAAATGGCCAGCCCCGCAATTCAACGTTTACTTCTTGCTACCCACAGTCACCTTGATGTGACTGGTGCGCTTCACAATACGGTTGCCGCGGCCCTTGGCGCGGGCATGCATGCGCTTCATCACCGGACCTTCGTCGACCATGATCGCGGCAACTTTCAACTCGTCGATGTCGGCACCTTCGTTGTGCTCGGCATTGGCGATCGCGGATTCCAGCACCTTGCGCACCATGTCGGCCGCCTTCTTGTTGCTGAACATCAGCGTCTGCAGCGCACGCTCAACCGGCAGACCGCGCACCTGATCGGCGACCAGACGGCATTTCTGGGGCGAGATGCGCGCGTGGCGCAAAATGGCACTGACTTGCATTGACCCTCTCCCCTTACTTCGTCTTCTTGTTCGCCGCATGACCCTTGAAGGTACGGGTCAGGGCAAACTCGCCAAGCTTATGGCCGATCATGTTCTCGTTCATCAGAACCGGAACATGCTGGCGGCCGTTGTGCACCGCGATGGTCAGACCGACCATGTCGGGCATCACCATGGAGCGGCGCGACCAAGTCTTGATCGGCTTTTTGCTGTTGCTGGCAATGGCCTCTTCCACCTTCTTCACCAGGTGGAGATCAACGAAAGGCCCTTTCTTGACTGAACGTGGCACGATGACGACCTCTCAATACTTATTTCTTGTTACGCCGGCGAACGATCATGCCGTCGGTACGTTTGTTACTGCGGGTCTTGTAACCCTTGGTCGGCGTACCCCACGGCGATACCGGGTGACGGCCACCGGAGGTACGACCTTCACCACCACCATGCGGATGGTCGACCGGATTCATGGCAACACCGCGAACGGTCGGGCGAACACCGCGCCAGCGCGCGGCGCCGGCCTTGCCCAACGAGCGCAGATTGTGCTCGGAATTGCCGACCTCGCCGATGGTGGCACGGCAGTCCGAATGAACCTTGCGCATTTCGCCGGAACGCACACGCAAGGTCACGTAATCGCCATCGCGCGCCACCAGCTGGGCGGAGGCGCCAGCGCTACGTGCCATCTGCGCACCCTTACCGGGCTTGAGTTCGATGCAGTGCACCTGCGTACCCACCGGAATGTTGCGCAACGGCATGGCACTGCCCGGCTTGATCGGCGCATCGATACCCGACTGCACAGTCGAACCCGCTTCCAGGCCCTTGGCGGCCAGCATGTAGCGACGCTCACCATCGGCGAACAACACCAGCGCAATATGCGCGCTGCGGTTCGGATCGTATTCGATGCGCTCAATGCGGCCGAGGATACCGTCCTTGTCGCGCTTGAAGTCGATGATCCGATACTTCTGTTTATGACCACCGCCCTTATGCCGGGTGGTGATACGGCCGACGTTGTTGCGACCGCCCGTCTTGGTCTTCGTTTCGACCAGCGCGGCGCAGGGCTCGCCCTTGTGCAGCCCCTCGGTCACCGTACGGACCACGAAGCGGCGGCCAGCGGAGGTCGGTTTTGCTTTAACGATAGCCATCACTAAAAGCCTTGTTCAGTTGCGAGGCGCGCCCGTTCAGGCGTTCACTCGGCTCCCATGAAATTGATGTCGTTGCCTTCCGCCAGCGTGACGAACGCCTTTTTCCAGTCGGAACGCTTACCGAAGGTCTGGCCGGAACGCTTGATCTTGCCGGGCATGTTGGCAACCTGCCATGCCAGTCTCTCCTCAAACTTCTTCAGCGTGTCGACCGTCATCAGCACCGCGCCGAAGCCAACCAGACTCACCGGATCAACGCTTGCGGAATCACAGACGCCGACGTGGTACAGATTGCGCGCGGCGAGGTACAAATTTTCATCCGCTGCGTCATCCACAATCAGCACATCCTCCAGCCCCATGCCATTGAGCTTGATTAGCAGCTCTTTGGTCTTGGGCGAGGACACGCTGAATGCATCCACAACCACCAGACGATCCTGACGCAGCAATTCCGACAGAATCGAAGCCATGGCGCCGCGATACATCTTTTTGTTGACCTTCTGCGAATGATCGCGATTGCTCGCCGCGAAGGACTTACCACCACCCCGCCATAGCGGGCTGCGGATTGTACCAGCTCGCGCACGACCTGTCCCTTTTTGTTTCCACGGTTTAATACCACCACCACGGACTTCGGAACGAGTCTTTTGCGCCTTGGTCCCCGCGCGGGCACCGGCGAGTACCGCGGTGACCACCTGATGGATCAGCGCTTCATTGAATTCACGTCCGAAGGCCTTGTCGGAGACGCTGACGGACTTACCACCTTTAACCTGCAATTCCATCTCTGCTTCCCCTTACGCCTTGACCGCCGGACGGATAATGACATCACCGCCCTTGGCACCGGGCACCGCGCCCTTGACCAGGATCAGGCCGCGCTCGACATCGACGCGCACGACTTGCAGGTTCTGCGCGGAACGTTGCTTGGCACCCATATGACCCGCCATCTTCTTACCCTTGAACACGCGACCCGGCGACTGGTTCTGACCGATCGAGCCCGAGGAACGGTGCGACAGCGAGTTACCGTGGGTTGCGTCACCCATGGTGAAATTGTGGCGCTTGATGGTACCCGCGAAACCTTTACCGATGGTGGTACCGGTCACGTCGACGATCTGGCCGGCGGAAAACATATCCGCTTTCAGTTCGGCACCGACGGCGAGATCCGCGCCCTCGCCTTCGGCGAGACGGAATTCCCACAGACCGCGGCCCGGCTGCACATTCGCCTTGGCATAGTGGCCGGCCGCCGCCTTGGTCACGCGCGTCGCGCGGCGCGTACCGACAGTCACCTGCACGGCACGGTAGCCATCGTTCTCGGCATTCTTGACCTGGGTGACCCGGTTGGGTTCGGCCTCGATCACGGTCACTGGCACAGACGCGCCATCTTCCGTGAAAACGCGCGTCATACCTGCCTTACGCCCAATCATTCCAATAGACATTTGCAACATCCTCTGCAAGAAACGGCCTGTGCTGCGATACGTTCGCGAGCGCCGCCCTGCGGATTAATTCAACTTAATCTGTACGTCCACACCCGCCGCGAGATCCAACTTCATCAGCGCATCGACGGTCTTGTCCGTCGGATCGACGATGTCCATCAGTCGCTTGTGGGTGCGTATCTCATACTGATCGCGCGCATCCTTGTCGACATGCGGCGAGGTCAGGATGGTAAAACGTTCTTTCTTGGTCGGGAGCGGAATCGGGCCACGCACTTGTGCGCCGGTACGCTTGGCCGTCTCGACAATTTCACGCGCCGACTGGTCGATCAGGCGATGATCGAAAGCCTTCAAGCGAATACGAATTCTCTGATTGGTCATGTTTAATCCAGTTCAGATGAGCCGGCGGAGTATAAGGAGCGGAGGAGTTCCGCCCCTCATGCCAACAACAATAATTACTCGATAATCTTCGCCACGACGCCGGCGCCGACAGTACGGCCGCCTTCGCGGATCGCGAAGCGCAGACCTTCTTCCATCGCAATCGGCGCAATCAACGACACCGTCATCTTCACGTTGTCGCCCGGCATCACCATCTCAATGCCTTCCGGCAGGTCGCACGCACCGGTCACGTCCGTCGTCCGGAAGTAAAACTGCGGGCGGTAGCCGTTGAAGAACGGCGTATGACGACCGCCTTCTTCCTTGGAGAGCACATACACTTCGGCTTCGAACTTGGTGTGCGGCTTGATCGAACCCGGCTTGCACAGCACCTGACCGCGCTCCACGTCGTCACGCTTGGTGCCGCGCAGCAGCACGCCGACGTTGTCACCGGCCTGACCCTGATCCAGCAGCTTGCGGAACATCTCCACGCCGGTCACCGTCGTCGAGGTCGTCGCGCGAATGCCGACGATTTCCACCGTGTCACCCACTTTCACAATGCCGCGCTCGATACGACCGGTCACCACCGTGCCGCGACCCGAGATCGAGAACACGTCTTCGATCGGCATCAGGAACGCGCCGTCAATCGCGCGCACCGGCTCCGGAATATAGCTGTCCAGCGCCGCCACCAGCTTGTCAATCGACGGCACGCCGATATCACTGGTGTCGCCTTCCAGCGCCTTCAGCGCCGAACCCACGATGATCGGGGTGTCATCACCGGGGAAATTGTAGCTGGACAGCAGGTCGCGCAGCTCCATCTCCACCAGCTCCAGCAGCTCGGCGTCGTCGACCATGTCCGCCTTGTTCATGTACACTACGATGTACGGTACACCCACCTGACGCGCCAGCAGGATGTGCTCGCGGGTCTGCGGCATCGGGCCGTCCGCGGCCGAACACACCAGAATCGCACCGTCCATCTGCGCCGCACCCGTGATCATGTTCTTCACATAATCCGCGTGCCCGGGGCAGTCCACGTGCGCGTAGTGGCGGTTCTCGGATTCGTACTCGACGTGCGCGGTCGAAATCGTGATGCCGCGCGCCTTCTCTTCCGGCGCCGCGTCAATCTGGTCGTAGGCTTTCGCCTCACCACCAAACTTCTTCGACTGAACAACCGTCAACGCCGCCGTCAGCGTCGTCTTACCATGATCCACGTGGCCAATCGTGCCCACGTTCACATGCGGCTTCGTACGTTCAAATTTTCCCTTGGACACGGCTGACTACCTCTATCTCGGTTCTGGTTTGTGCCAAAAAATCCAAATAAATTTAAGATGCTTTCTTGATAACCGCTTCGGCGACATTGGCCGGTGCGTCCTGATATTTCTTGAATTCCATGGTGTAGGTCGCGCGACCCTGGGTCTGCGAACGCAAGGAAGTCGAGTAACCGAACATCTCCGACAACGGCACTTCGGCCTTGAGAACTTTCACGCCGGCACTGTCATCCATACCCAGGATGATGCCGCGACGACGGTTCAAGTCACCCATGACGTCGCCCATGTACTCTTCCGGGGTTTCGACTTCTACGCCCATGATCGGCTCGAGCAACACCGGGCTCGCCTTGAGCGCACCTTCTTTGAAACCCATCGAGCCGGCGATTTTGAACGCCATTTCGTTGGAGTCCACATCGTGGTAGGAACCGTC
>JACRMO010000152.1 GCA_016214925.1 Gammaproteobacteria bacterium | reverse complement strand
TTGCTTTGCTCGTAGCAGTAGTCCTTGTAGCGGGCCATCCGTACCTCCTGTGTTCGGCTAAGCGGTCTAGGCAGGTGATCACGAACTACAAACTACTGGAATTATAGATGCGAAAATGGGTTTTTCTACAGGCTCAACGTTCAAGGTAAGGGGCGCCGCTTTAGCGGCGTCCCAGCGGAACGAAGTGGAGCGGTCTTGACCGCAGTGTTAGGTTTCATGGCTCGTGTATAGCAGCCGTTTTGTTGCTGGTTCATAAAGAATGACCTCGGCACCCTCGATTTGTGACCTGCCATGGAGATGGACAGACCAAACGTATGCCAACACATTGCTGGTATTTGGTTTTGCTTCTTTTGAAAAGCATTGCTTGTACTGCCCGATGCCAGCTGCGGTCTCAATGACATTGGAAAGTACGGGATCTGCTTCTGGGCCAGCACCCCATTCGGTTTGATGGTTTGCATCGACAGGAAAGCCAGCAAGCTGGATGCAGTGATAAATGACGTGGTCACCGTTCAATGTGGGTGGTGACTCGTAGCTATACAACACCGAATACTTTTGGTTTTTGTCGATACCACCCCAGTTGAGTACGAACTCGACATCTTTGGGGTTTGCCTTTGTGGTTTTCTCCGGCTGAAAAAACGCAGAGGCAGCCATGCCAATAAAGACGACACACAGTAGTAGAAAAATGCCGCCGAGCCATTGCAGGATAGTCTTGATAGATGCCATGCGCGAAGAAACCTAACGCAGAGCTAACCTGCGAGCCACGAGGCGCGAAGCGCCGACGTGGCGAGTCAGGTTGAGCGACGTGTTATACATCAGTTGCTTCTTGCCGCGAGAACTTTAGCTCTTGCACGCACAACTTTTTTCGCCGTTTGTGATGGCGGAAAAGGGAGGTACTCCGATAACGTGTGCGGGTTCGCGCCAGAAGCGATTTGGTACTTTGCATTTATGCCTTTTCCAGATTTATTAAGTACCCCGCGATGAACGGCTCTCGAAAGGGTGCCAGAAACAGCCGCCTCAAGGCCCTTGTGTCCGTTTGAATTCACGGCGTTAAGCATCTTGGCCATTGACAGTTCTTCCCATGTTGCAAGGGTCAGCCAAATTACCCTTCGTGACATCCCATTGAAGAGGACGCCGGCAAATGATTCGCTTTTAATGCTTGCTGGATATTTGTCACCATGTCGGTTTGTCTGCCAAAGAAACGACTGAATTTCATATTCATCACCCTGTTGCTTCTCGTAGTGCTTCGTGAAGGGCAATAAGTTCTGACGCTTTAGAGTAATCAAGGATGAAGCATCCACCATATTCTCTATGGCACCAGTCTTGGATTGCTTTCGAATTTCCAGAGCCGCCAAGCCACCAGTAAACATCAATTCCAACTTTTCGGTAGTCATTGGTTCTCTCCTCTATCTCTTCTACGGTGATCGATGATAGCTGTATCTCATGTGCAACAAGCCACCCACCAGAGAATTCGAACATGACATCTGCGACGCGCAAGATTTCCTCGACGGGGTACTCTAGTTGAGGTTCCGCCTTTGAGTATTCGCCGATATGCTTCGCGAGTTCTGACGAGAGGTAAGCCTTGAAAAATCGGTGTTCTGGGGACTCGGGTTTTTTGTGGTATCGAGAAGAACACTCACCATCTGCATAATGCGAGAAATATGCCTTCTTGATCAGGCCATCTGCGATATAGAAAGGTTCTCCACATAATGGGCATAGAACCTCGCCCCGACGAAACGTGTTTCTAGGATCTGGAACGGTCAGTATGTTGATTCGCTTGCCCGATTCAGCGTGTTTGCCAATCAGTGGCATGAAGTATCCTCTGATGTATAACGCCAGCTTAAAAGGCGCGGCGCGCTTGCGCGCAGCGTCCTTTTGAAGCGATAGTTAGAAATTTCACTGGGCGGGAATAAAAATCGGAACTGTCACAGGTGTATCTTGTCCATTAACTTTCAATTTAAATTCCTGAACTATTTGATCGCTATTATTCGTTATATCGTGCAATTTAAACCAAAAGGAAATTCCAGCTAGATTTGCCTTTAGTTGATATTTTCGACCACTTTCGAGATTTAAATCGATGTAGTCGTTTACATTCCGGTAATTATTGTTTGCAACAACGCCGAATGAATGTTTGCCAGGGGATACACAACTGAAACCGCCGCCTTTATTAACTGGTAGGCCGTCAATTTCGAGTATGTTTACATGCGCTTCTCCAGATGCGAAGAATTTGAAAAAATTCGCCATATCCCCTTTAATGCAGGCTGCATCAGTATTTGTATACTGTTCATAAGTCGGCCCGGTGGCACAAGACGATATGAATAACAGGATAAGAATGAATGAAAAGTGTTTCACTATAGAGTCTCCATTAAATTTCTAACGCCAGCTTCAGCCGGCGGCGAAGCCGCTCGGATGAAAGCTAGTGTTAGATTGCGTCATTAATTCTCGCACTTTCGAATAACTGAGCGCAGAAGAGCTTTTCCTTCAGCCTCTGAGACGAGCCTTAGCTTCGGATAAATCAATGCGCTGTATATTCTTCCAGACACATCGTGCTCTATGTAATATATCTTCCCTGCTTCCACCTCAATATCTAGCTTTGCAGCAATATCGTTATCATCCTCCCACTTTATAATTACCTCTGCCCTTCCCGCGTCTAAATATCCAGGGCAATACGTCCTGTCTTGATTTTTGCCAATCAATTTCTTTTCATCGCCCTGCAATAAGTAAATTCTGTGTAATTCAAATTCATTCAGAAAGTATGGAGTTCTAATAACATAAACGAGTGCTTTTCCTTCATGCATCGGTTCTGGGATTTTGCAATTAATACATCCGCGCTCTGCGTATAGATAATCGCCATACTGAGAACAGCCTGTTATAACGGCAAATATAATTGCAAGGAATAGGTGCTTCCTTGAATTCCGCATCTTCTACCTCCTTAGCAATCTAACGTGGAATTAACCGGCTGCGCGCTTTTGCGCAGTCCGGGTTGAATGTCGGGTTGGGCGTGGCCAGAGAAAACGGCCTATAAACCCAACTGCAATGCTAAGCGCCAAAATTGCCAAGCCATCAACAATGGGACTTCCAGAAAAATAAAATTTCTTGGCATCGAACTCCAATGTGCTGGCGTTAGCCCATGAAGCAAAATACTCGAACCACTCACCCCTCCACATTTCAATAATGTAGCCATCTTGAGGCGCAGAGCCAAACCTTTCGATGACCTCATGAGGAAATTGACTTTGAACAGTTAATAGATGCATGCCCTTTGCGCTATACGCTCTATCGGGCTGAGTATCCGTCCAAGCTGTGAATTCCGATTCGGTTGGCAAATGGCCGTTAGTTTTCTTAAAGCCTTCAACAAAGACCGATGCAAGAGCAAAAGACTTTTCAATTTCATGAGCATGTTGGACAGTACTGTCTACGCCTCCAGTGGAGAAGCCCAAAATGAAAGCGCCTAGCGCTAGCAGCACAGACAAAGCTGCAAATACCAAGGACGTAATTTTGCGCAGGAGAGTCATGATGACGCCCAACGCCGTGTTGAGCGGCGCGGGCCGATGACATAACAGGAAACGCTCCGCCGTCTCACCGCGTCCGCCTCGAACACATAGTTAGAAGTCTTAATCACTTCAGCAAACTCTCGGTTCGCAAAAATTCCCGAAGGCCAGCTTCGAGTTTCGATTTGACTTCCTCCACGCCTCGAAAAGCCTCTTCCTTCTTTCGGGGAATAGGCTCCGCAGGTGTGAACTCATGAACCGCACGTTTGAACTCATTGAATTTTGCAATAGCTTCTTCATGTACGGTTAGCAATTTGGTGGGCAGTAAGAGTCGTATGCGGCCTTCCTGGGCAGCCCAGTCTTTCAGAAATACGCCTAGAGCTTTTATGAATTCATCTTTGGTGTGAATAATTTCTCCATCGGGTAGCTCTCTGTGAGCGTCGGCGTGTGCGGTTCGCTGGCAGAGGCGATAGTGCATATAGAAGGTCGCGTAGTAATCAAGAATTAAATCGAGATGATGTTCATAGGCAGATTTAGTAATCCCAAGCTCATGTCGAAGAGCTTCAAGTTGAGTATCGAGTTTAGCCCTTTCGGTTTGTAGAATTCGGCCAGCCCATAGATTGCCTAACCACGACGCGAGCCCGACTACAATTACGGCGCCGCCCCCGAAGGAAGCCAGAACTAACCCCACTATCTTGAGTATGTCGTCAGTTGCCATGATGGTTGGAGCAGACTTCTAACATGTGAGTAGACCGCCGCAGCGGTTTTTAATTACGGCTGCCGCGGTCTAAGTCTGGGTTGATAGAAAGTCCGTTAAAACTCTTTTGTTTATCTGCACTGCGCGCCCGGTATTAGACCGCAGCAGCGGCCTAATGCCGGAAACCCCTGCATATGCCGCTGTAGCGGTCTTTGTCGGCCGCCGGCGCGGTCTAAGTCGGTGGTGTGTTTTTCGTTCATGCCGACAGCACCTTGCCGCTCTGCGTTTCAGGCATTAGACCGCGCTGGCGGTCTTTTTCGTAATGCTGTATAAAATTCCAGTGCGCGTCAAGGATTGAATGCGTGTTTGAGATTCAAGGGAGTGAACCATGCCAGCAAATTCATCGACTACCCCGCCGCCGCCCCGTCTTCTGGAGCGGCTTAGCCAGGTTATCCCCTTACGTCATTACAGTTATCGCACCGAACAGGCTTATGCTTTTTGGACGAAGCGGTTCGTGTATTTTCATAAGCTGCGGCATCCCGCCGAAATGGGCGAGGCCGAGGTCGCGGAGTTCCTCAGTTTTCTGGCCTTGGACCGGAACGTCGCTGTGGCCACTCAGGATCAGGCGCTGAACGCGCTGGTCTTTCTCTACCGGCATGTGCTCGAAAAACCCTTGGGCGATTTGCCGGGCGTCTATCGCGCCTAACGGCCGAAGCGGCTGCCGGTGGTTCTCGGCCGCGACGAGGTGCGGCGCATTTTGACGCATTTGAAAGGGCTGCACCGCTTCGCCGGCTGTCTGCTGTACGGCTCCGGTCTACGGCTGATGGAATGTTTGCGCCTGCGCATCAAGGATGTCGATCTGGAACGCGGTGAAATTTGCGTGCGCGAGGGTAAGGGCGACAAGGACCGTGTCACCATGTTGCCGGCGTCGCTGGTCCCGCATGTGAAGCGCGCCATCGAACGCGCCCAACGCTATCACCAACTCGATCTCGCGGAAGGTCTGGGTGTGACACGTCTTCCCTACGCACTCGCCCGCAAATATCCGAACGCCGGCAAGGAGTTCGCCTGGCAGTTCCTGATTCCATCCTATCAACGCTCACTGGACCCGGACGGCGGTATCGAACGGCGTCATCACTTGTCACCGGATTGCATTCAACGCGCGATTAAACAGGCTTCGCGTGAGGCCGGCATCACCAAACTCGTCAGCTGCCACACCTTCAGACATTCCTTCGCCACGCACTTGCTGGAGGACGGCTACGATATCCGCACGGTTCAGGAACTGCTCGGACACAAAGATGTCACGACCACCATGATCTACACCCATGTGCTGAACAAAGGCGGTCGCGGGGTGCGCAGCCCATTGGATTGAGATCCGTTATGCGGCATTCTCCGCAAACTATTGGATGCCTACGCGCAGCGCTATACGCAATCCACGGACATCGCAGGCACGTCCCGACGCGGCAAGTGAGTGGCCGATGCGCTTCGCTACGCCCGGCGGCACACTTCACAGCAGCCGAGGGAACTTCTGATTAATTCCCGCCGTTCATGGCGCGCATGACGAACCATGAGCGGCGGACCCTGACATCAATGTCTTGTACTCTTCGTCCTTCGACAAGCTCAGGACGAACAGAATCAATTATGTTTAATCCTGGACACGGGCTACGCGGCTACTTTTCTTCACCTGTCTGCTTGGTCAGCTTCATGCCCATCGGGCCTTGCAGCGAGCCGTCTTCGTTGAGGGTGAAGATCATGTTGCCTTGCGGGCCGTCGATTTTCACCTTGCCGTCATCCACCGAATATTTCGGTTCCGTCTCGGTACCCATGACGGAGAGGTAGACTTTGTCGTCGTCTTTGAAGGTATATTTGGTCACGCCCATTTCGTCGGAATAGGTGCCGTCGACGGGCGAACCGCCGCAGGCGGCGAGAAACAGGCAGGCGCTGAGGATAAGCGGATTTTTCATGAGGAGTCTCCGAGGCGGTGTTCTTGGTTGTGGTTGTCCCGGGCGTAATAACTGGGCCGGGTTGGGCAATGTAACGCCCGCAGGCGGGCTGATGTCAATGGCCGGTAGTCAGGCGCGCTTGCCGATGAGCTCGACGGGATAGCCGTCCGGATCGGCGACGAAGGCGATGATGGTGGTGCCGGCATTCATCGGGCCGGCCTCGCGCAGGATTTTACCGCCGCGTTGTTTGATGGCATCGGCGGCTTTGTAGACATCGTCGACTTCGATGGCGATGTGGCCGAAGCCGCCGCCGAGTTCGTAGCTGTCCACGCCCCAGTTGTAGGTCAGCTCGATGACGGTGTTGTCGTGCTCGTCGCCGTAGCCGATGAAGGCCAGCGTGAACTTGCCGTCGGGATAGTCCTTCTGGCGCAGCAGTTTCATGCCGAGGATCTCGGTGTAGAACTGAATGGACCGGTCGAGATTGCCGGTCCGCAGCATGGTGTGCAGGATGCGCATGAGACTTTCTCCTGTATCAAATCAATCGTAGCCCGGATGAAGCGCAGCGGAATCCGGGAATCCGCGGCCATACCCCGGATTCCACTGCGCTTCATGCGGGCTACGGGCTACGCTCCTTGCAATGACGAGAAGTTCCTACGGGATTAAATTATCCAACGGCTCCGGTTTGTGGATGCCGTAGCCCTGGGCGTAGTCGACGCCTAATTTCTTGAGACTCTCGGCGATCGCGTCGTTCTCCACGAACTCGGCGATGGTTTGCACGCCGACCACGTGACCGAGCTGGTTGATGGATTCGACCATGGCGTAATCCATGCTGTCGTTGAGCATGTCTTTGACGAAGCGACCGTCGATCTTGAGGAAATCGACCGGCAAGCGTTTGAGATAGGCGAACGAACTCAGACCGCTGCCGAAGTCGTCGAGCGCGAACACGCAGCCGAGCCGGCGCAGGGTGTGGATGAAATGCTGAGCGCTGCGCAGATTGGCCACAGCGGCGGTCTCGGTGATTTCGAAGCACACATGGCGCGGCTCGATCCTGGCGGCGTCGATCTCGGTCTGCACGAATTCCAGAAACGCCTCGTCGCCGAGCGATTGGCCGGAGAGGTTGATGGAGAAAATATCCCGGGGCTCCCACACCGTCCGCCGCGCCAACGTGCGCAGCGACTGGCGCACCACCCAGCGATCCACCGCCGGCATGAGGTGATAACGTTCCGCCGCGGGAATGAATACGCCGGGACCGATCAGCCCCTCTACTTCGTCGCGCATGCGCAGCAGGATTTCATGGTAGCGCCACAGCGTGTCGAACCCGCGCAGTGCGTCGACGCGCTGATAATGCAGTTCGAAACGATCTTCTTCGAGGGCGCGTTGCAGACGCTGCACCCAGCGGATGTGACTGTGGTGTTCCACCAGCGCCGAGTCTTCCGGGTCGAATACGTGCACGCGGTTGCGGCCTTGGTCCTTGGCGACATAGCAGGCCGAGTCCGCGTAAGTCAGCACCTCGGCGAGCCCGCCACACTCCGGCGTGATCGCCACCACGCCGATGGACACGCCGATCTCGAAGCGGTGTTCTTCCCATTCGAAGCGCTGCCGATGAATGAGCGTGCGCAGTTCGTCGGCGATTTCCTGCGCCTTGTCCAGCGGGCAACCTTCCAAGAGCACACCGAACTCGTCGCCGCCGAGCCGCGCCAGGGTATCGCTCTCGCGCAGGCGCCCGCGCAGCAGCGTGCCGATCTGTTTGATAAGCTCGTCGCCGGCGATATGGCCGCAGGTGTCGTTGACGACCTTGAACTGGTCGAGATCGAGATAGCACAGGGCGTGAACGATGCCTTCGCGGCGGGCGGTCTGCACCGCGTTCTCGGCACGCATCTCGAATTCGCGGCGATTGACCAAACCGGTGAGCAGATCGTGCGAGGCCTGATAGCTCATTTCACGGGCCAGCCCGCGCAACTCGGTCACGTCATGCACGACCAGCGCGGTGCCGGTGACCTGGGCGGCCTCGTCGAAGATCGGCGCGACATGGACCTCGACGGAATATTCGGCCGCATCGCCCACGGCGAGCAGAATCGGATGACCCGGCAATCGATACGGGCGGCGCGTGCGCAGACACACCCGCACCGGATCGTCGGCGAGTTGCCGTGTGTCTTCGTCAATGACGTGGAAGATTTCCGCCAACGGTCGGCCCAGGGCCGCCATCGCCTTCCAGCCGGTCAAGGTCTCGGCCACTGGATTGATGTAATCGACGCGTCCCTCGGCATCGGTCGCAATCACGCCGTCGGCGATGGAGGCGAGCGTTACCAGCGCGCGTTCTTTCTCCGCGTTCAGCTCGGTCTGGATGCGCTTGAGACGGCTGATGTCGTGGCTGGTGCCTTCGATACCGGCGACGATACCTGCATCGTCGTAATGGAACTGGGCATTCTTGGATACCCAGATCAGGCTGCCGTCCTTGCGCCGCACCTGCGCCTCATAACCCCACAAACTGCCGCCGGAACGCTCCAGAGCGCGCATGAACTGCGCCAGATCGTCACTGTCATTGAAAATCTGCGCCACATTAAGCCCGACGACTTCCTCGGGCGTATAGCCGAGCAGATCGCGCACCGATGGCGACACCTGCAACACCACGCCGTTAAGGTCGGTGCGGAAATACATATCCTGCATATTGTCGAGGATACGCGAGAGTTCCTGGCGCGAGGTATGGATACGCTGTTCGGCGTGGCGGTGTTCATCTATCTCTGTGCGCAGTTCGCGATTGAGATTATCGGCCTCGTCTTTAGCCTGGCGCAGCGTCCGCACCAGTTCTGCGTTTTCCAAACCCAGACGCAAATTGCCTTCGATGCTGCGCTGCATGGCGATGGCCGAGATCACTTGCACAACCATCGACATCAGCACCAGAACGCCCATGATCGGTTCGATCGCCGTGCCGGACGTGACCAGATAGACACCGAGCGGCGCGAGCATGGGCACGAGGAACACCTGCGGCACGCCACGCAGCGCGGCATGACTGACCACACTGGCCGCGCCGAGACTGGTCAGGCCAACCACCACGAAGGCCTCATGCGCGATGGAACCCTTCGGCAGCAGCAGCATCCCGGCCACACCCCACAACGCGCCGCTGAGCAACGCACCGATCAGATACCAGCCAGCCCAGGGGGATGCACGCAGTGCGGTGGCCGAAGCACGCCGGTAGGCGAGCACCAGCAGGAGGCGTGCGCCATAGATCAGCGCACTGGCCGACACCCACACACCCAGGTGCAGCGGCGTCACGGCATCGCGGAAGATATACGCACTGAAGAACAGGGCAAGCATCGCACCGACGAGCGTCGGCGCACCTTGCCGATAGACAAGCCGGATCTGCGCGGCGCGCAGGCGCTCTTCAATCGAGGGCATGGTATGCATCCTGGCGATTTCCTGCCCAGCCTCTACTAACGGCTCGATGTGTGCGGACATAGTGCGGCGCGCCTTCCTTGTAAGGGGATCACATCTACTCGGACGAATTTCAAATCCGTCCCGACATCAGACGCCGCCCCCCCGTAAGCCGCATCAGACCGGAGGCCGTACTGCGCCGGATGTTGCGCTGGGAACCGGGTGCCTAATCAATGCATCCTGTGCAATACGCTGCACTATATCGTGCCCTACTGTGCACCTGCCACCCTCAACGATGCCGTTTGCGCGCCGCGATGCGCATGCGCAACGCATTGAGCTTGATGAAACCCTCGGCATCTTTCTGGTTATAGGCGCCGGCATCGTCCTCGAAGGTCGCGATCTTCTCGTCGAACAGGCTGTCGCTGACCGACTTGCGGCCGACCACGCTGACGCCGCCTTTATACAGTTTGAGCCGCACTTGGCCGTTCACGGTTTCCTGCGAGGCGTCGATCATGGTCTGGAGCATTTTGCGCTCCGGGCTCCACCAGTAGCCGTTGTAGATGAGACTGGCGTAGCGCGGCATCAGTTCGTCTTTGAGATGCGCGACTTCGCGGTCGAGTGTCAGCGATTCGATGGCGCGATGCGCCTTGAGCAGAATCGTACCGCCGGGCGTTTCATAGGCGCCGCGCGATTTCATGCCGACGTAGCGGTTCTCGACGATATCGTCGCGACCGATGCCGTTGGCACCGCCGATCTTGTTGAGCAGCTCCATCACCGTGGCCGGACTCATCGGTTTGCCGTCGATGGCGACGACGTCGCCGAACTTGAATTCGAGTTCGATGTAGGTGGGTTTGTCCGGCGCCTTCTCCGGCGACACCGACCAGCGCCACATGTCCTCTTCCGGCTCGCACCAGGGATCTTCCAGCACGCCGCCCTCGTAGGAGATGTGCAGCAGATTGGCGTCCATGGAATACGGCGACTTCTTCCCAGCCTTGGCGAAATCCACCGGGATGTTGTGCTCCTTGGCATAGGCCATGAGCTTCTCGCGCGAAGTGAGATCCCACTCGCGCCACGGCGCGATGACCTTCACGTCGGGCTTCAACGCATAGGCGCCGAGTTCGAAGCGCACCTGATCGTTGCCCTTGCCGGTCGCCCCGTGCGAAATCGCGTCCGCGCCGGTCGCGTTGGCAATCTCCACCAGGCGCTTGGCGATCAGCGGCCGCGCAATCGAAGTACCGAGCAGGTATTCGCCTTCGTAAATCGTATTGGCGCGGAACATCGGGAACACGAAGTCGCGCACATACTCCTCGCGCAGATCCTCGATGTAGATTTCCTTCACACCCATCGCCTGCGCCTTGGCGCGTGCCGGTTCGACTTCTTCGCCCTGGCCGATGTCGGCGGTAAAGGTCACGACTTCACAGCCGTACTGGTCTTGCAGCCATTTGAGGATGATGGAGGTATCGAGGCCGCCGGAATAGGCGAGGACGACTTTTTTGATGTTCGACATCGGTCAGAAATCCTTCGTTGAACTGCTCAGTGCCGAACGGCACATTACTTAATGGAAATGTAGGGTGGGTTAACGTTTTTTGCGTAACCCACCAAGCGTTGCGCAGCAACACAACGCATTTTTAATGTGTGCCTGGCGGCACGTTTGGTGGGTTACGGCACAAACTACGTACCTAACCCACCCTACATTGATGGCATCAATGCCCCTGCACCTTCGCACTCCGCCGCAAGCGCGACGCCAACCTCCGCGCCAACTCCCCAAACAATTCCGTCTGCGTCGGATGCGGATGGATCGCGTTGCCGACTTGTGTCAGCGTCATGCCCGCGCTGACCATCATCACCGCTTCGCCGATGAGCGTGTCGGCATGATCGGCGAGGAAGTGCACGCCGACGATGCGCTGGGTGGCCTTGTCGGCTACCAGTTTAATCATGCCGTGGGTCTCGTGGTTGATCATCGCCTTGGCATCGATGCTCATCGGCACTTTGGCTTCGACGGCGTCGATGCCTTTAGCCTTGGCCTGCTCCACCGACAGTCCCACAAACGCGGCCTCGGGGCGGGTGAAGATCACACCGCAGTCCTTATCCTGATCGTATTTCAGGTCTTCGCCGAGGATAGCAGCAGCGGCGACGCGGCCTTGTTGCGCGGCAGTGTGCGCCAGCATCAAGCCGCCGATGACATCACCGATGGCGAAGATGTGCGCAATGTTAGTACGGCAACGCGCATCGGCCTTGATGATGGAACGCTCGCTGGCGACGTTGGCCTTGTCCAGACCGAGGCCATCGAGCACCGGGCGCTTGCCGGTGGCCATGATGACGTAGTCGGCCTTGAGCGTGTGCGACTTACCTTCGGCATCGGTGTACTGCGCGCCGACCACGCCGGGCTTGCCGCTGATCTTGGCGAGCTTCACGCCGGTGTGCACGGTGAGGTTCGGATCATCGTTCAAAATCGCGGCGAGTGTCTTGGCGATTTCCGGTTCGACCTCGGCCAGTATCCGTTCCTGCGCTTCCAGCAGCGTCACCTCAGCGCCGAAGTCCTGGAAGATCTGCGCCATCTCGACACCAATGGCGCCGCCGCCGACGACGATGAGTTTCTTCGGTGGAGTCTTCAAGGCCCACACCGTATCGGAAGTCAGCACGCTGCCGGTCTTCAAACCGTCCAATGCACCGTCGATCGGCGGCACGAACGGCGGCGCGCCGGTGGCGATCACGGCGCAACCGAAGCTGACGGTCTTGCCGTCCGGTTTCTTGCCCGCGGCTTGTTTACCCGGTTCAGCACGCGTGTGCGGATCGTTCTGATTGCCGGACACGTCGATCTGCACATGATGATCGTCGACAAAACTGCCGAAGCCCTGGATGTAATCGATCTTCACACCCTTGTCGGTCTTCAGCGCCATGTCGCCGCGTGTTTCCAGCACGTTGCGGCGGTGCGCTTCGAGTTTGTTCCACTCCAGCTTGCCCTTGTTGGTGCCGGTGACGCCGAGGTATTCGTCATGCGCGCGATCACGGATGCGATCGGCCGCGGCACGCCAGGCCTTGGATGGAATACAGCCGCGCCACAGACATTCGCCGCCGGGGAACGGCGAATCGTTGATCATCGCGACCTTCAAACCATGACCGACCAGATCGCGCGCGCAGTCTTCACCGCCGGGACCGCCACCGATGACGACGACATCGTAATCCCAGTTGCCCGCAGGAATGGCAGGTCCAATCGGACCCATCCACGACTCCGGTTGTTCGATGAGCTGCTTGAGATCACCCAGATACATCGCGACCTCGGCGCCGTTCACCACGCGATGATCGGCGGTAATCGTAAACGGGCTGCCCTGCTCCGCATTGGCGGAGATCGCCAGGATCGCCGCGATGCCCGGCGTGGCGATGGCGTCGAAGTGACTGACGCCGAACATGCCCATGTTCGACACTTGGAAGGTCGAGCCGGTGTATTCCTCGGGCTTCAAACGGCGCTTGCGCGCGCGCTCGACCAGGCCCTTCCAATCCTCATTGAGTTCGGCGAGATCGCGCGACTCGCAACCGCGCAGGATCGGCACCACCAGACCGCCGCCGTCGGCGGACACGGCCATGCCGATGTCGACACTGGAACGTTCAACGAGTTTGTCGACCGGCTGATAGCACCAGTTCATCTTCGGATATTTCTTCATCGCTTCGGCACAGGCCTTGGCGATGGCGACGGTTACCGACACGCCGACGGCTTTCGATGCTTTGATCAGTGCATCGAGCTTGATATGCGCGGTGACATGGAAGGTCGGCATGGACAGCGATTCGGTCATCGACTTGCTGATGGCCGCTTCGAGCTTGCTCATGGGACGACCGTCACCGGGCACCGCGACTTGTGGGAAACCTCCGCCAACGACCGGTGCCGGACGCGCATTCGCGACATCCGCCGCGACAACCACGCCGCGCGGACCGCTACCAGCCACCGTGTTGAGATCAATGCCCTGCTGACCGGCGAGCTTGCGCGCAAACGGTGTCGCGCCACGACCTTGCGGACGGGCAGCCGGTGTGCCGCCCCCTTGCGATAAAGGACGTGATACCGGTGTTGCAGCAATCGCCTGTGTCTCAGTTGTTGCTGGTGCATGCGCAACGTCGGTCTTCTTCGGCGCAGCCGCGCCGGGCTTCGCCTCTTCGCGCACCACCTGCTCGGCCTTCTCGACGAGATACGCCATGGCCGCGCCGACGGCGACGGTGCTGTCGATGGGCGCGATGGGGCCGGAGAGATAACCTTCCTTGAACACTTCGACGTCCATCACCGCCTTGTCGGTCTCGACAGTGGCGACGATGTCGCCGCGCGTGATCTTATCGCCGGGCTGTTTCTCCCAGGTCACCACCACGCCTTCGGTCATGGTGTCGGAGAGCTGCGGCATGATGATGTTGTGGATCGCACCGACCGGAGCTGTCGCGGCAGGCGTCGCGGGTACGAATTCCGCTTCGGCGGCAGGCATGGCGACCGGTTTCTCGGCATGCGTTACCGGCGCGGCAGCGGCTGCCGACGACGGCGCGGCTGTATCGCGCGACACTTCAGCAGCCGAATCGACGATATAACCGATGGCTTGACCGACTGCGACCGTGCTATCGATCGGCGCCATAGGGCCGGACAGGTAGCCGTCGCGGAACACCTCGACATCCATCACCGCCTTGTCGGTCTCGACGGTCGCGACGATGTCGCCGCGTTTGATCTTGTCGCCGACCTGTTTTTCCCAAGTAACGACAACGCCCTCGGTCATGGTGTCCGAGAGTTGGGGCATTTTGATTGCGTAGGGTTCAGCCATGCTTAATCAGGATCCTTGTATCTTGAGCTGCCGAGAAAGTCTCGAAGGAGCCTCTGATCAATCCGTCATTCCCGCGCATGCGGGAATCCAGGGTTTGATTTCATGGATTCCGGCTTTCGCCGGAATGACGGAACATGAATGATTCAGAGCGTATTCCAATCACTTCCCGAGCATCTTCCGCACCGCCGCCACCACATCCCCCGCATCCGGAATGACCGCCTTCTCCAGCGTGTGGTTGTACGGGATCGGCACATTCTCCGCGGACACGCGCACCGGCGCGGCGTCGAGTTCGAAGAAGCATTCCTCGTTGATGATCGCCATCACCTCGGAGCCGACGCCGACCGGCGCCTCGGCCTCTTCGACGATCACGGCGCGGTGGGTCTTGGTCACCGATGCACGGATGCCAGCGCGGTCCAGCGGGCTGAGCGAATACAGATCGATGACTTCTGCTTCGACGCCGAACTGCTTGGACAGAATCTCCGCCGCGGCCAGACACCAGTGCACGGAGATGTTGTAGCCGAACAGCGTCACATCACGACCTTCGCGCGCGACTTCGGAGCCTTCCAGCGGCATAAAGTATTCGCCGTCCGGCACCTCGCCCTTCATGTTGTACATGAGTTCGTGTTCGTTGATGAACACCGGATCGTTGCAGCGCACGGCGGATTTCAACAGGCCGTAGGCTTGGCGCGGATTGCTCGGCGTGACCACGCGCAGACCGGCGATACCCATGAACACCTTTTCCATGCGCGCGGAGTGCTGCGCGCCGAGCTGATGCGCGGTGCCACCGGGCGAACGCACAACCACCGGCGCGGTGAGCTGACCGCCGGACATGTAGCGCACCTTGGCGGCGCTGTTGAACAGCTGATCCAGCGCCAGCCAGGCGAAGTTCACGGACATGATCTCGACGATCGGCCGCACGCCCAGGAAGGACGCGCCGACCGCGAGACCGGTAAAGCCGTTTTCGGAAATCGGCGTATCCATCACGCGCTCGGGGCCGTATTTCGCATACAGACCGTTGGTCGCCTTGTAGGTACCACCGGCGACGCCGATGTCTTCACCCATGCAAATGACCAGCGGGTCATTGGTCATTTCTTCATCGTGGGCGCGGCGCACCGCTTCCCAGAACATCATCTGCGCCATTACTTGTCGCCTCCGCGCGCCGCACCCTTGACCCAAGGATCATTTTCCGCGAACACATACTTATGCAGTTCCTCGACCCGTGGTTCGGGTGACGACTCGGCAAAGGCAATGATGTCGCCTTCGATCTGTTCGAGGATCTCCGTATCCATGGCCTTGTAGGCGTTCTTGGTCATCTCGCCGGCTTCGATCAAACGATCGCGCAGCATGATGATCGGATCGCGCTTGGACCACATGCGTTCCTCGTCTTTGGCACGATAGGCATTGGAATCGGACATGGAATGACC
>JACRMO010000151.1 GCA_016214925.1 Gammaproteobacteria bacterium | reverse complement strand
GCCGATTCGTCGATGCGCACCGCATGCGGTTCGTTGGCCAACAGCACATTCAGGCGCAGCGCATCTTCAGCCGACAGTTCCATCCTGTAATGCTCGTCTCGACGACCGTCTCAGCGATCGAAGCCCGCCAATTTATACAGACGTTTGGCCTCTTCCAGATCCTGCGCGACACCGTTGCCCTGCTCGTACATCATGGCCAGCGTGGTCAGCGAACCCGCCAGACCCTGTTCGGCGGCGCGCTTGAACCACTGCGCGGCCAGCTCGCCGTCTTTCGGGACACACTCGCCTTCCAGATACATGAAGCCCAAGCCATGCTGAGCCAGCGCGTGCCCCTGCTCGGCCGCGGCGCGCATCCACTTCACCGCCGCCTCTGGATTGCGTGCCATACCGAGTCCGTTCTGGAACATGATCGCGACCCGATGCTGGGCCTCAGCATTGCCTTGGTCGGCGAAGGGCGACAGCAATTGCATCGCGCGCGAAAAGTGCTTGGCCTCGAACGCAGCCATGGCACTGTTGAAACTCATCTCGTCGTTGTCCAACATCGGTGTCTCCGGTTTTGCTGCGGCAGCTCGAGCGTTACCGCGCAGATGAAATGGTATTATCTTTGATAACATAATGTTATCGGTTGTTTCTCAGAACACCTATATCCCAATTAGGTGAGGCGCTTTTTTGTCGCAACGCCGAGTGTGCCCATCCATCGAAAGCACACCTCTATGGGGATATTCAGGGTGTGGCGAGGCGAACTGTATACTCCCCAGCCGTTTGACTGCCGTACGCAACAGAAGCGGGAAACTTGCGCCGTCGAGGCCAACCCGCAACAACAGGTCGGTCCTCATGGTATCGGATATGAACGCAATCATCGACACTGAAGCACAGCTCACGCTGCGGTCGTGCATTCAGAAAGTTGCCACCGGCCCCGAGTACAGTAAGGACCTCTCGTTCGACGAGGCACGGGCTGCCATGTGTTCGATCCTGTCCGGCAACGCCGATCCCGTGCAGGCTGCCGTGTTCTTCATCGGCTTGCGCATGAAACGCGAGACCGATGCCGAGAACAAGGGCGTCTTGCAGGGCATTATCGATACGATGACGCGCGTCGAAGCGCCCGTGGACGAACTCGTCGATGTCGCCGATCCTTATGACGGTTTTACGCATGGACTCCCGGCGTCCCCGTTTTTGCCGGCGGTTCTGGCCGCCTGCGGAGTTCCGGCAATTTCGCACGGGCTTGAGGCAGTCGGCCCGAAATTCGGCGTAACTCATCGTAAAGTCTTGCGCTGTGCCGGTGTCAATGTCGACCTGACACCGACGGAAGCCGCCCTGCGACTGGGCATGCCTGAGATAGGCTGGGCCTATGTGGACCAACGCCAGTTCTGCGCCCCTCTGCATGATCTCGTCGGCCTGCGTCAACGTATCGTGAAGCGCCAAGTACTGACGACAGTCGAAACCCTGGTGCGCCCGGTATGCGGGCGCGTTAAGACCCATCTGCTGACCGGCTATGTGCACAAGGCCTATCCGCCCGTTTACGCGGAGCTTGGCCGCTATGCCGGCTTCGACTCGGCTCTGATCGTGCGGGGCGTCGAAGGCGGTGTAACGCCCACGCTCCAACAGCCCGGCAAGGTGTTCTATTACCACGACAAGGGTGCGGAGCAGTTCTTCGAGGTGCAACCTGAGGCGCTGGGTATACACCAGAGCAGTCGTGCGGTGCCGATTCCGAAAGCCGCTGCCGGGCAGGACGACACAGTGGCCGATACCGACGCCCTGGCGCAGCTGGCCGCCGAAGCGGGTCTGGCCGCACTCAAGGGGCAACAAGGGCCGACCTACGACAGTTTGGTCTATACTGGCGCGCTTACGCTCACCCACCTGCAGCGATATGCATCATTGCAGGCTGCCGCGGATGCCGTCCGTGGCATATTGAACTCAGGTGCTGCCCTCGCCCATTTTCAGGCAGGCCGTTGAGGATTTGGCAATTGCGCGGCAACCGCCCCGGCGGATGACGCGTTCGACATCAACTTTGTGCAGCTGTTAGAGAAGGAGAGTAAACATGAATCCGTACTACGATGCGATCACCAAGATGGAAAAAGCCGGCGTGGATCCCGAATTCATCAGCGGCTGGGCTTCCGCTTATTATCACAACCCGAAGCGCGAAGAACAGCGCGTCAACGATGCCTACAACGCCGGCTACGAAAAGGGCCTGGAGAAAGACGGCAGCGGCTTCGAGAGCTGGGTCAAGAAGTAAGTCTTTGCAGCGATCCTGCAGGTATAAAAAAGGCGGGAATCCCCCGCCTTTTTTATTGCCCGATACTCAAGCGGCAGGTTGCTGCTTGGGCACCAGACTGGCAACGGCACGCTTGAGTGTCTTCATGGCCAGCGGCGCCTCGATGTCGATCACCTGCGTGCCGGCCCATTGCCGTTGCCGCTCACCTAACACTTCCATCATGCGATCGCCGAAGTAACGCAGCAACTGAAAGCTCGGCTCATCGTCGAGCACCGAAAATTCCGCATATTCGTCCATACGCCGATTCAGTCGCTCGATGAACGGCGCACGGTGATCGCCACTACCCAGGATGTCGCGGGTATTGTCCTGCACGTAATCGGCGATTTTACGCGCCAACCCGGTGACAAACTCGCCGCGTTCCTGGTCGTCCATGCGGTCATAGGCCATACGATCGACCATATGAATCAGGAAGGCCATGAATTCCTGCATGACTTCCATACGCTGCAACTGGGTATCTGTCTGGAAGCCCTCGTTCTCAAGATTGAGCAACGCCCCCTGACCGATACGCCACAATGAGAATCCCAAGGCACTGACAACATCCTGAATGGATCGGGCCTTGTCTTTATTGTTCCAACGCGTCTTAATTCGCACAACAGACTCCAACACCTTACCCCAACGGTTTGGGGGATATCTTGAACCGCACCGGCGGCGCCGCTCACATCCGCGCCGCTGGCACACTGGAAGGCAATACTATACTATTTTTCTCGGGATTCGCCCCAATTTACATCAAGAATTCTCGCTGGAAAAGCTATCATTGCCTCGCTTATGGACGCTATATTCACACCACTGCTGGCCGCCGTTCAAAAAAACTGCAACATCGCGGATGCACTGCATGCCGGCGACTACACCCTGTGCGTCTACCTGCTCAAGATGCGTGAATATTTCCGCTGGGAAAAGGGCTACGCCTTTTCCACCCCGCTCCCGCGCGCGGATGTCGGACTCTGGCTGAAAGAACGCGAACAGTTGTGGGAGGGCATGGAAAACGAAACCTTCGCTCGCTTACCGATCGCTGGTGGCGAGCACGACCCTTTCGACACAAACAATCTGAATGACGCCCTGAATCCACACGGACTCGTCTACAGTGCCGGGCTTGGGCAAAACGGTCGCCCACACTTCTTTCTGGCACGGCTCGAACGCCGCCAAGTCGAACAGGATTTCACGGTCTTGGTCGCGGCCGAGGAATTCGCGCGGGATCTCGCCGCGCCGCCGGCAATGAGCTTGGGCAATACTATCTTCGTGCGCCGCGAATCCCTGCGCCGGATGATCTGGGAAAAAGTCGAGGAATGGCGCTGGAACCAACTTGAGAATCCCATGGGCCGGGCGATCGCATGTTATGCCTTCGGCAGCAACGACGACCGCGCGCTCGCGCAGATGACCTGGCGCTGCGCGCCCTGCGCGACCACCTTGCCGATAGCCTCTCCACCCTCCCCGCGTTGCTGGAAGCGAATCGTCCGTCCAACATTCATTTCTTCTTCGCAACGCTGACCCCTATGCACAAAGCACTCGCGCCGGAATTGTTGCGGGCC
The DNA here is from genome assembly GCA_016214925.1 of Gammaproteobacteria bacterium. Taxonomy (GTDB): domain Bacteria; phylum Pseudomonadota; class Gammaproteobacteria; order Thiohalobacterales; family Thiohalobacteraceae; genus JAHJQQ01. The sequence goes on along the minus strand of JACRMO010000151.1, from coordinate 3,740 downwards.
TACGCCGCCTGGCTCAAAACCCAGCGCTTGGATGAGTTGGGTGACTATATCGTCAGGGCACAGGCGCATTGGGCGGAACTGGCCCAACGCGTACTACGGCTGCATACGGATGGGGCGGCACTCGATTCCCTGCAAAGCTTGATCGACGCCAATCCGCTATAAGACAATCGCCACACTCGTCGTCAACCTCGCAGGACATCCCCATGCCGGATTCGCAAGCCGCATCACCCAGGCTGCACACTATTCACGAAGTCAAACCGCACACGTTCATCTTCGAACAACGCAACGCCTTACCCGACTTCCTCTGCCGGGACATGATCCAGCGTTTCGAGACGCATCAGGACGAACAATACCAAGGACGCATCGGCCAGACAGCGCATATGGACAGCAGCATCAAGAAATCGACCGACCTTGTCGTCAGCGGCAAGCCACATTGGAAGGATGTCGACAACAATCTGTTCCGCTCGCTGGGACTGGCCCTCAAGGAATTCCGCGAGGTCTATCCCTATTTCAAAGGGCCGTTCAAGGATATGGGCTATGCCATTCAGCGCACCCTGCCCGGCGAACATTATCACTGGCATATCGATGGCGGCAGTCACGAATTCAGTCAACGTCAGTTGGTCGCGGTTTGGTATCTGAACACCGTCGCCGGCCCCGGCGGGGAAACCGAATTTCTGTTTCAAGACGTGAAGGCCAAACCGGAGGAAGGTAAGCTGTTGCTGTTCCCGCCGTTCTGGACGCATGAACACCGTGGCGTGACGCTGGAAAAAGGTGTGAAATACATCGCCACCACCTGGGTGGTGTTTGCCTGATCGAGCTTACGCCTCTTACGATGCAGATACTGACACCCGAAACTCCCGAAGATTTCATGCACTACTATGAGCTGCGTTGGCGCATTCTACGCCAGCCCTGGGGACAACCACTCGGCAGTGAACGCGATGCGTTGGAAACCCAGAGCTGGCACCGCATGGCCTGCGTCGAAGAGCGCATACCCGTGGGCGTGGCGCGCCTGCATCTCAATAACCCCGAACAAGCCCAGCTCCGTTATATGGCCGTGGAGTGCGATCGCCAGCGGCAGGGTGTCGGTGTCGCATTGGCGCTGGAACTGGAAAAGGTGGCGCGCTTGCTCGGCGCGTCGGAAGTGATGCTGCATGCCCGCAAAGACAGCATCGGCTTTTACGAATATCTGGGTTATCAGATCACAGGACCCGCACGAACCCTGTTTGGGACCATCCCGCATAGCGAGATGCGCAAACCACTGCGTTAACAATCACTCGGTGCGCGCACCGACGCTGCGCGCCAATGCACAGATAGCTTGGCGCGTGGGATAACCCGGAGCGCCTTGGTGCAGATACTGCTGCCATTCGGCGAAGCTTGTAGCCAACTCCGGATCCGTGCCATGGCATCCAAGAACAGTGATGACATTGTCCGCGACCTTCCACGGTCCATCCCCGCGTATTTCACCGTGGATGGCATGGATCGCCTGAATCGCCGGGCGTTGCAGATGCCAATACAACTCGAAATAAACCAGTCCTAGAGTCTCCGCCAGCGGGAAACATTCCGCGACGATATGGCGGGCACCGTCTCCACGGCGTATCTGCAAAGGCGCGGTGAGTGTAAACAGATCTGCCATACGAGCTACCCGGGTCGGAGATTTACGAGCCCATTACCAATTCATGTTCCAGCATATCGCCTTCGGTGCTGAGTCGAACGCCGGTCGCATCCGGCACACGCGAAATGATATAGGCCGCCATCATGACGCCGAGTTGGTTATTCTCTCGGGAAATCGCATCCAGAATTCGGTCGGCGACAATCTGGCAGCGATTGAGGCGATCAGGTTTCTCCACCCAGGTACGACTCATCTGGTAACCACGATCCATATCGCGATCGAGCTTGGCAAAGAATTCCTCTCCCTCGTCGAGGATGAACTGCGGTATGTCGAAAGGATAAGTCTGGTCGTCGATCATCACGTTGAAGCGCATACGTGTCTCCGTTCTGAATGAATAACATCGACATCGTCGATCCGTCCGGCTATTTTAACCCTAGCCACGCAATCATGGAAAAAAGTATGTTACTGACGATCCCTGGGGTTATACCGCAGCCACAACTCGAACGGGTGCGTCAGCTTCTGCAGCGCGGCCAATTCAAGGACGGGAAACTGTCCGCTGGACTTGAGGCTCAGCGCGTCAAACACAATCAGGAATTGGTTCAAGAGGCCGACCTGTATACGGCGTTGAACAATATCGTCATGGGGTGCCTGGTGCAGCATCCCCTGTATCAGCGCGCGGTCTTGCCGCGCCGAGTCGCTGCGCCCTACTACGCGCGCTACAACACGGGCATGCAGTATGGCAATCATATAGACGACCCTATTATGGGCATTGGGGTTGATCAATACCGATCGGACGTCTCCACCACGGTGTTTCTGTGCGACCCCATCGACTACGAGGGCGGTGAGCTGGTGATTTGTAGCACTTTCGGTGAACAACAGATCAAACTCGCGGCGGGCGATGCCGTGGTCTATCCATCTTCCAGTCTGCACCATATCAATACCGTAACGCGCGGCGAGCGGCTGGTAGCCGTTACCTGGGCACAGAGCCTGATACGCGATCCAGGTCAGCGCGAACTGCTCTTCCAACTCAGTCAGGCGCGGGAAAAACTGTTGCAGGAACGGCCCGACGCCGAGGAAACCGCTTGGGTAAGCAACAGCTATGCAAATCTGGTACGGATGTGGTCGGACGTGTAGTCAGGCCTGGACAATAGGCAACAAAAAAGGCCGCGATTGCGGCCTTTTTTGCGTCCTCCGCCCCGAAAGGCATCTGAGGCTGAGGGGGGTGCAGGCAAATCGCCTTAGCGACGCGAGCCCTTATCAGTGTGCGCCAAGTCAACCACCTTCATGGCCATCTCAGCGTACTTCTGACGGTAGTTATCGAGCACATGTCCAGACGTGGGCGCGAAGTATTCTTCCTGCGTCACACCGTTCTTGCGTTCATAGTCCATGAACTTCTTCTGCATTTCGATCATCTCTTTGATCAACTTTGCTTTTTCGCTCATCTTCTTTGCCTCCGGCACAGACGTCGTGCCTCTGATTCAGTGAAATGCTACCGCATGGGCTGGCGGGACTATAGGGCCCCGTCCCACCCGTTGCTATATCCCCAACGGGCAGACCCCGTAAAAAGTCAGGGATCAATAGCCGCCCTTACGCGCGATGTACGGCAATCCTGCAATCCGATTACCCTGCTTGCTGGGTGCGCCAGGAAACAACTCATAGAGTTCTTTACTGGTGACTTTGGCGCCCCATATATCGGACATGCCTTTATTGATAACCCGCTCCATGGGTTGTTCACCGTTATTATCAATGTACTCTGTACGCAGATAATTCAAGACATCAAAGTGCTTCTCGGTCAGTTCGATACCGTCCTCGGAGGCTAGTGCTTTGGCGACATCTTCATTCCACTCGGTGTAATCAATGAGGTTGCCGTTATCATCAAGCTCGATGGACTTGCCGTTTACTTCCAGTGCCATTGCCATGCTCCTGATTCAACAATAGAAAAGAATTTGCTGTGCAGAATTGCAAAGAATTTGCGGTGCAGGATTGTATTGTAAAATGACCATTATCGGAAGAGGACTGAGGCTCGCTGCTCCATGGACAGAAGCCGGAAATCCGGCCTCATTGCGTGCTTGCTGATACCGGTCTGTATAGCACACGTTTCAGGGATGGCTCGTTTGCAGCTAGAATATCG
>JACRMO010000055.1 GCA_016214925.1 Gammaproteobacteria bacterium | reverse complement strand
CTGTGTTTCCTCGCCGGCGCCAATTCCATCTTCTACGGCGAACGCCTGTTGACCACCGAGAATCCGGAACGCGATCACGATCACAGGCTATTTGAGCGGCTCGGTCTGCGCCCTGCATAATTGAGGAAGGTCTGAATAATTCCTCAGAGGTCATCCCGGCGCATGCCGGGATCCATTAACTACCTGTATACGAACACCTGGATTCCGGATCTCCGCTACGCTGCGTCCGGAATGACGGGTAAATCCGCCCCTTCCTTGACCCAGTCTCAACGAACGTTTTTGCAAACAACAGCCGGCCTATGAAAGACCTCCGCCACGAACTCGAACAGCGCAAGGCGCAGCAGTTGTATCGTCAACGCCGCATCGGCGACAGCCCGCAAGGGCCGGAGATGCGTATCGATGGCGAGACGGTGCTGAGCTTCTGCAGCAACGACTATCTCGGGTTGGCGAATCATCCCGAAGTCGTACGCGCGCTGCAGGATGGCGCGCAGCGTTGGGGTGTGGGCAGCGGCGCCGCGCATCTGGTCAACGGCCACAGCGCCGCGCATCACGCGCTCGAAGAGGAACTCGCCGAATTCGTCGGCTATCCACGCGCGCTGTTGTTCTCGACCGGCTATATGGCGAACCTCGGCGCGATCGGCGCGTTGCTCGGGCATGGCGATCGCGTCTATGAAGACCGGTACAACCACGCATCTTTATTGGATGCCGCGCGTTACAGCGGTGCGCGTCTGCTGCGCTATACACATGGCGATAGCGAGGATCTGCGCCAGCGTCTGGACAGCCAGGGTGATGGCGAACGGCTGATCGCCACCGATGGTGTCTTCAGTATGGATGGCGATATCGCGCCCTTGCCGGAGCTTGCAGCCATTGCGCGACAAACGCAGAGCTGGCTGTTGGTGGACGATGCGCATGGGTTCGGCGTGCTCGGGGCGCAGGGACGCGGCAGTGTGGAGCATTTTGGTTTGAATGCCGCCGACATCCCCATTCTCATGGGTACCTTGGGCAAGGCCTTCGGTACATTCGGCGCCTTCGTTGTCGGCAGCGAAGCACTCATCGAAACATTGATCCAGCAGGCGCGCACCTATATTTACACCACGGCGACGCCGCCGGCCTTGGCCGAGGCGACCCGCGCGAGCCTGCGTTTGGTGCGGCAGGAATCCTGGCGGCGCGAAAAGCTGCAAACGTTGATTGCGCGTTTTCGTAGCGGCGCTGCACAACTCGGGTTGCGGTTGATGGATTCCGCGACACCGATTCAGCCGCTGCTGATCGGCGCGACCGATATGTCTGTGCAACTCAGCGAGTACCTGCGCGCACGTGGCATCCTGGTGCCTGCGATGCGTCCGCCGACGGTGCCCGAAGGCACGGCGCGCTTGCGTATCACCTTCAGCGCCGCGCATGAAGAGGCACATATCGACCGTTTGCTGGATGCGTTGGAAGCGGTGCAATGACGATTCCAGCATTGCATTGCCAGCGTATTGGCGCGGGGCCGGATCTCGTGCTGTTGCACGGCTGGGGTCTGCACGCAGGGATCTGGGCGCCGCTGGTCGAAGCGTTGGCGCCGCGGTTTCGCTTGCATCTCTACGATCTGCCCGGACACGGCCGCAGTGCGCCCGTGGAAACATTCACGCTCGAAAGCGTGTGCGAGGCGCTGGCGCAAGATGTGCCTGAACAGGCGTATTGGCTGGGTTGGTCGTTGGGCGGGATGGTGGCGCTGGAATTCGCGGCGCGCTATCCGCGGCGGGTTTCATATCTGGCGCTGCTGGCAAGCAATCCAAAATTCGTCATCGGCGCAGACTGGCCGCATGCGTTGGCGTCCGAGGTGCTGGACGGTTTCGCGCAGGATCTGAGCCAGGATTATGTAACGACGCTCCAGCGCTTTGTGAGTCTGGTCGCGCGTGGCGCACCGGATAGCGGTGTGTTGCGTATGCTGCGTCGCGCGCTGGCGACTGCGCCTGCGCCGACGCAAACGGCCTTGCGCGGTGGACTCGCCATCCTGCGCGATGTCGATCTGCGGCCACGCGTGCGCGAGTTGCATATTCCGGTGCTTTGGCTGGGCGGTGTGCGCGATACGTTGGTGCCGATCACTGCGTTACGCGCGGTGACGACAGCGTATCCGCGCATGCAGTTGCGGGAGATTGAATCCGCCGGGCACGCGCCCTTTGTATCGCATCCACAGGCATGCGCACAGGCGCTGACGGAATTTTTCGTATGACAGATCGTGAGACATTGCTGATCGACAAGCGCGATGTGCGGGCGAGCTTTGGGCGCGCCGCGGCGGATTATGATCGCGTGGCGGTGTTGCAGCGTGAAGTCGGTGAGCGTTTATTGAGTCGCCTCGATGCGATTCGCGTGGCGCCGGAACAACTGCTGGATCTGGGTACGGGTACCGGTTATATCGCGCGGGCCCTGCTCAAGCGCTATCGCGGCGCGCGCGTGGTGGCGTTGGATATCGCGCAGCCCATGCTCGTTCAGGCGCGCCGCTGCGCCGGCTGGTGGCGGCGGCCGCGGTTTGTCTGCGGCGATATCGAACGCCTGCCGTTTGCGGAGCACAGTGTCGACCTGTTGCTGTCTAATCTAACGCTGCAATGGTGCAACAGTCTGGATGCAGTGTTTGCGGAATTCCGGCGCGTATTGCGTCCCGGCGGTACGCTGTTGTTTACCACCTTCGGCCCGGACACGCTGCGCGAATTGCGCGCGAGTTGGGCGGCGGCCGACGCATATACCCACGTCAATCGATTCCTGGATATACGCGATGTGGGCGATGCGCTGGTGCGCGCCGGGCTGTCCGATTCAGTGCTCGACGTCGAGCGCTTCACGCTCACATATCCCGATACCCAGGGATTGGTCCGTGATCTGAAGACCTTGGGTGCGCATAACGTAAATGCAGACCGTTCACGTGGACTGACAGGGCGCGGACGCTGGCAGGCCATGCAACAGTGCTATGAAGCTTATCGATTGCAGGGTGTGTTACCGGCAACCTATGAAGTGATTTACGGACATGCCTGGGCGCCCGTGACAATGCCGACACAGCCCGCCACTGACGGTGAGTTTAAGGTGCCGATATCGACGCTGACACGGCGCCGCGAATAAAGTCGATGAGAGAGGTGTTCATGTCACGCGGATATTTTGTCACTGGTACCGATACCGGTGTAGGCAAGACCCTTGTCAGTCAGGCCCTGATTTATAAGCTGCGAAAAACCTATGCATCCGTCGCAGGATTTAAGCCGGTGGCCAGTGGCTGTCGCATGACACCTGAAGGACTACGTAACGAGGACGCGCTGGCGCTGCAACAGGCTAGTTCCGTTGTCTTGTCATATACCACTGTGAATCCCTACGCCTTTGCGCCGCCAGTCGCGCCGCATGTGGGCGGCTGGCTGGTGCCCTTGAATGAGCAACAGACGGTAGCCGATCTCGCTCAGATGTTGGGTTTGCCGGTTGTGCTGGTGGTCGGTCTGCGTCTGGGCTGTATTAATCATGCGCTACTGACCGCGGCGGCGATTCGGGCGCGCGGGTTGGACATCATGGGTTGGGTTGCCAATCAGATTGATCCGGCATTCAGTTTCTGCGAAGAGAATATCGCTGCAATCGATGCGCGTATGGGCGCGCCCTTGCTGATGCGTATTCCCCAGTATGTGACATCGCCACGTGCCGAGGATTTGAGTGCATGCTTTCCAGATCGGAACGACGTATGAAGACTCGAATATTATTATCTAATAATATTCTGGCCATTCGTTTTATAAGGTGCTGTTATAGCGAAGTTATATAGCCAAAAAATTGATATTTGCTTGCACCTCAAATTTTCATCGGTTAGCATCCTCGCCACTCGAAATCACACACTATGTGTGAAGACACACACTCACTAACCAAAGATTGATAGCTGCAATCCAAGAGGGGCACGTGGTCGCAGCAGAGCGTGACGCCGGAACAGCAGATTGTTGCGTAGTAATACGGCCGAATTGCTCCCTGACGTGGCGGGCAACGCTGTTCGTATTCAGTGGCATCTCCGTGGTTTCCCTTGCGATAGCCCTGGGATTTTTCCTGCTGGGTTACTGGCTGATTTTACCTTTCGCCGGCCTTGAACTCGCCGTGCTCGCGGTGGCGTTATATCTCACCGCCAGGCGCGGCGCTCTCCGCGAGGTAATTTCGATCCGCGGTGGTGAAGTTGCCGTACAAAAAGGCCGTCGTCGACCCGAACAGACGCAGACCTTTCTGCGCGGTTGGGTGCGGATCGAGTTGGCGCGCCCACAGCATAGAGGTTATCCAACGCGCCTGTTGATCCGGAGTCATGGGCGTGAAGTGGAAATCGGTGGCTGCCTCAATGAAACGGAGCGCTGCCGACTTGCAGAGGATCTGCGGCGCTGGGTTCGCCCGGTGCCAGTGCCGCTAGCGGCCGCATAGTTGTTATTGCGGAGCGGCCCGGCTCGACGAATTGCAAAACAAAAAATTGAAATTCGACTAAAGGAGAGTGAAGGGCATGTCTGCGAGAATTAAATTGAGGGTGCGACAAGCGCTGGTAGGCGCGTGCCTCATGTCGGCTGCCGGAATCGCCGGCGCCGAGTATGGGTTGAATCTGCGACAGGGTGTTACGCCAATTGCGCAGGGAGCCTACAGTCTCCACATGCTGATCCTGTGGGTCTGCGTGGCGATCGGTGTGGTGGTCTTCGGTGCGATGTTCTATTCGATCATCAATCACCGTAAGAGCAAGGGCGCGGTTGCCGCGCAGTTCCATGAAAGCACCGCTATTGAAATCGTCTGGACCATCATCCCCTTCCTGATTCTCATCGGCATGGCGATCCCCGCAACCAAGGCGTTGATCGCGATGGAGGATACCAGTAACTCCGACATCAGCATCAAGGTCACCGGCTATCAGTGGAAATGGCAGTATGAATATCTGGGTGAAGATGTCGGTTTCTTCAGCACGCTGTCCACGCCCAAGGCTGAGATCTTCAATCAAGAAGCCAAGAACGAGCATTACCTGCTGGAAGTCGATAACCCCGTCGTGGTGCCGATTGGTAAGAAAGTGCGCCTGCTGATTACCGCGAATGATGTGATCCATGCCTGGTGGGTGCCGGATCTGGGTATGAAGAAGGACGCCATCCCCGGTTTCGTCAACGAGATGTGGTTCAAGATCGACAGGGCCGGTACCTACCGTGGCCAATGCGCCGAGCTGTGTGGTAAAGACCACGGTTTCATGCCGATTGTCGTGATCGCCAAGGAGCAGGCCGACTATGACAAATGGCTGGCCGAGCAGAAGCAATCCGCTTCGGCGGCGTCGGCGGATTCCAATCGTGTATTCAGCAAGGATGAGCTGATAGCGCGCGGTGAGAAGGTGTATACCGCCAATTGCGCGGCGTGCCATCAGGCGAATGGCGAAGGCATACCGGGTACTTTCAAGCCGCTCAAGGGCAGCCCGATTGCCACCGGCCCGGCTGCGGACCATCTGAGCCGAGTGCTGAAGGGTAAGGACGGGACGGCGATGGCGGCTTTCGGGCCTCAATTGAGCGATGCGGATATCGCGGCCGTGGTGACCTACGAACGCAATTCCTGGGGCAATAATATGGGTGATGTCGTGCAGCCGACCGACGTCAAAGCCGCCCGCTAACGGATTCCGAAGAGGAGATAGCTAATGAGTACTGCAGCTGCACATGATGCGCATGACCACGGGCCGGCAAAGGGGCTCTCCCGCTGGTTGTTTACGACCAACCACAAAGACATCGGTACACTCTACCTGTTGTTCGCGCTGCTGATGTTCTTTGTCGGCGGGGCGATGGCAATGGTGATCCGCGCCGAACTGTTCCAGCCGGGCCTTCAGTTCGTCAATCCGATGTTCTTCAACTCCATGACCACCATGCATGCGCTGGTCATGATCTTCGGTGCCGTTATGCCAGCCTTCGTCGGGCTGGCCAACTGGCTCATCCCGATGATGATCGGCGGGCCGGACATGGCCTTGCCGCGCATGAACAATTGGTCGTTCTGGATCTTGCCGTTCGCCTTCGCCATGCTGCTGTCCACGCTGTTCATGGATGGCGGTGCGCCGGCCGGCGGCTGGACGCTCTATCCGCCGCTGGCGCTACAGACCGGCGATGCCTTCCCGTTCGTGATCTTCTCGATCCATTTGATGGGTATCAGTTCGGTGATGGGCGCGATCAACGTGATCGTCACAATCCTGAACATGCGCGCCCCGACCATGTCGTTGATGAAGATGCCGTTGTTCGTCTGGACCTGGCTAATCACCGCCTACCTGCTGATTGCGGTCATGCCGGTGCTGGCGGGTTCGGTGACCATGCTGTTGACCGATAAGTTCTTCGGCACCAGTTTCTTCACGGCCGCCGGCGGTGGTGACCCGGTGATGTTCCAGCACATCTTCTGGTTCTTCGGTCATCCCGAGGTCTACATCTTGATTCTGCCGGCCTTCGGCATTGTCTCGCAGATCATCCCGACCTTCGCGCGCAAGCCGCTGTTCGGCTACAGTTCGATGGTGTACGCGACCGCGTCGATCGCCTTCCTGTCCTTCCTTGTGTGGGCGCATCACATGTTCACGGTCGGCTTGCCGCTGGCCGGTGAGTTGTTCTTCATGTACGCCACCATGCTGATTGCGGTGCCGACCGGCGTGAAGGTGTTCAACTGGGTGTCGACCATGTGGAAGGGCTCGATGACCTTCGAAGCACCGATGCTGTTCGCGCTGGGCTTCGTGTTCATGTTCACCATCGGCGGTTTTTCCGGCCTGATGCTGGCCATCGCCCCGGTGGACTTTCAATACCACGATACCTACTTCGTCGTGGCGCACTTCCACTACGTGCTGGTGACGGGCGCGATATACGCGATCATGGCGGCGACCTATTACTGGCTGCCCAAGTGGACCGGCAATATGTACAACGAAACGCTCGGCAAATGGCATTTCTGGCTGTCGACGATCTTCGTCAATGTGTTGTTCTTCCCGCAGCACTTTCTGGGCTTGGCCGGCATGCCGCGACGCATCCCGGACTACTCGATCCAGTTCACCGAGTTCAATCAGATCTCCTCGATCGGCGGTTTTGCTTTTGGCCTGACGCAGTTACTGTTCGCCTACATCGTCATTCAGACGATCCGTGGCGGTGCCAAGGCGACCGATCGCGTGTGGGAAGGTGCGGAAGGCCTGGAATGGACATTGCCGTCGCCGCCGCCGTATCACAGTTTCACAACGGCGCCCGAAGTGAAGTAATGGCATGAGGCTTGGCTGGCATGAAGAACTTCATGCCAGTCGGCCCCGGCAGTGTGGAGATGAGATGGAACGGGATCACGACCTACACCGCAGAAATATTCGCCTCGCGTTGATCTTGGCGGCCGTTGTGCTGGGTATTCTCGGGGTATTCATCTGGTCGACTGCCGGGGGCATGCATTGACTGCGAGTAATGCGGCTATCGGCAAGAGTACACGCCGCCTGCTGCTGGCGACGCTGGCCATGTTTGGCTTTGGTTTTGCGATGGTGCCGTTCTACGACGTATTTTGTGATTTGACGGGCCTCAATGGTCGCACGGCCGCGGGGCCGGCGGCGGATATCGTGTATAGCGTTGACGAGAAGCGTACGGTAACGGTCGAGTTCATCGCCAACATCAACGAAAATCTGCCGTGGGATTTCAAGCCCGAGGTTGTCCAGATGCAGGTGCATCCGGGGCAGGCCTATACGACCCGGTTTTATGCCAGAAACCGAAACCGTGACGCCATGGTTGGGCATGCGGTTCCGAGTGTGACGCCTGGGGTGGCGGCGCAGCATTTCAAGAAGACTGAATGTTTCTGTTTTACCGAGCAGCGTTTCGCTGCCGGGGAAGGACGGTGGATGCCGGTGCGCTTCGTGGTCGACCCTGAATTGCCGGG
>JACRMO010000054.1:3601-7174 GCA_016214925.1 Gammaproteobacteria bacterium | reverse complement strand
GGGCCACACGCTCTGCATCCAATCGCTACACTCCACTGATTGGCTCACCGCTTGCATGACTGCAAGCAGATACACAACTCCGGCCTATCATGAGCATCCACGTCGCCCTGCGTCACACGACCACTTATCGCTTCGACCGCAGCATCAATCTCGGTCCGCACATCGTGCGCCTGCGTCCCGCCGCGCACAGCCGCACGCCGATCCTCGCCTACTCGCTGAAGATCACACCCGAGAATCACTTCATCAACTGGCAGCAAGATCCGTTCGGAAATTATCTGGCGCGGCTGGTGTTCCCCGAGAAGACCCGCGAGTTCAGCGTCGATGTGGAAGTGATCGCCGACCTGACGGTGATCAATCCCTTCGATTACTTCATCGAAGCCAGCGCCGAGCATTGGCCGTTCGACTACGATGCGGCGTTGCGCCGGGAACTGACGCCCTATCTGGAAACCGAAACCACCGGTCCACGACTCACTGCGTGGCTCGCCAAAGTCGAACGCAAACGCATCCACTGCAATGATTTCCTGGTCGCGCTGAATCAGCGCCTGCAAGGCGATATCGCCTACACCGTGCGCCTGGAACCGGGCATTCAAAGCTGCGAGGAAACCTTGGAAAAACGCCTAGGTTCCTGTCGCGACACTGCTTGGCTGTTGGTGCAGATCCTGCGTCATCTCGGATTGGCCGCGCGTTTCGTATCCGGCTATCTGGTGCAATTGACCGCCGATGAAAAACCGCTCGAAGGCCCCGCCGGCACGGACAAGGATTTCACCGATCTGCACGCCTGGGCCGAAGTCTATCTGCCCGGCGCGGGTTGGATCGGCCTCGATCCGACATCAGGCCTGTTCGCCGGTGAAGGTCACATCCCGCTGGCTTGCACACCGCAACCTTCCAGCGCCGCGCCCATCGACGGCATGACCGATACATGCGAAGTCGAATTCAGTTTCAGCAACACCGTCACGCGCGTTCGCGAAGACCCACGCGTCACCCGGCCCTACAGCGAAGACGCCTGGCAGAACATTCTCGCGCTGGGTCATGCCGTCGACGAAAAACTCGCGACCATGGACGTGCGGCTGACGCACGGCGGCGAGCCCACCTTCGTCTCCGTCGACGACATGGACGCACCGGAATGGAACATTGACGCACTGGGATCGCACAAACGTGAGCGCGCTGAGGTGCTGGTGCGTCGTCTCAAAACCCGTCTCGCCCCCGGCGCCCTGCTTCATACCGGCCAAGGCAAATGGTATCCGGGCGAACCGCTGCCGCGCTGGGCGCGGGGACTGTATTGGCGGCGCGACGGTCAACCGCTATGGCGCGATGAAACGCTGTTGGCGCAAGCAGACACGGATTACGGCCACAGCGTGGACGATGCCCAGCGTTTCGCGCAGGCCTTGGCTCAGCATCTCGGCCTCGCGCCGCGTTACGCCCAGTCCGCGTATGAAGATGCGTTCGAATATCTGAAGCAGGAGGCCGAATTGCCGGCGAATCTCGACCCGGCGCAAGCCAAGCTCGACGACCCGCTGGAACGCAAAAGCCTGGCCGACAAATTATCACGCGGACTGAACACGCCGGTCGGGTATGTGCTGCCGTTGGCGTGGCGCGCGAACAGCATAACCGACACCGGTCAGTGGCACAGCGCACTTTGGCAGCTACATCGCGAACGCATCTATCTCGCCGCCGGCGATTCGCCCATGGGTCTGCGATTGCCGCTCGCCTCGCTGCCGTGGATCGCCGAAGAACACCGCGAACCGTGGATAGAAACCGATCCCTTCGCAGCGCAAGCGCCGCTCGCCAATTTCCACGGCGAGGTCGCCGCGCGCTACAGCAGTCATCTGCACAATCCGCCCGCGCATCCCGAAATCCATCCGCAGCCCGCGCCCGGCAAACAGCCGGTCGAGGTACCGCACACCGCATTGTGTGTCGAGGCGCGCAACGGCTGTCTGCATGTCTTCATGCCGCCACTCAACACGCTGGAGCAATATCTGGATTTGCTCGCGGCCATCGAAGCGACCGCCGCGAAATTCAAACAGCCGGTGGTCATCGAAGGCTACTCGCCGCCGCACGACAACCGTGTGGAGAAACTGCTGGTGACGCCCGATCCCGGTGTCATCGAGGTGAACATCCATCCGGCGCACAGCTGGGCGCAGTTGGTGGACACGACTACAACGCTGTACGAAGAGGCGCGACTGTCGCGGTTGGGCGCGGAAAAATTCATGCTCGACGGCCGCCACTCCGGCACCGGCGGCGGCAATCACGTCACGCTCGGCGGCGCCACGCCGGCCGACAGTCCGTTCCTGCGCCGCCCCGATCTATTGGCCAGTCTGATCACCTACTGGCAACACCACCCGGCGCTGTCGTATCTGTTCTCGGGTCTGTTCATCGGCCCGACCAGTCAGGCACCGCGCGTCGACGAAGGTCGCAGCGAACGTCTATACGAACTGGAAATCGCCTTCCAACAGATGCCGCAGGGATTGGTGCCGCAACCCTGGCTGGTGGATCGCCTGCTGCGCAATCTGCTCACCGATCTCACCGGCAACACGCACCGTTCGGAATTCTGCATCGACAAACTGTATTCGCCCGACTCGGCCTCCGGTCGCTTGGGCCTGCTGGAATTCCGCGCCTTCGAGATGCCGCCGCATGCGCGCATGAGCCTCGCGCAAATGCTGTTGCTGCGCGCGCTGGTCGCACGCTTCTGGGAGACACCGTACAACAAACCGTTGGTACGCTGGGGCACGCTGCTGCACGACCGTCACATGTTGCCGCATTATCTGTGGGCCGATCTGAAAGATGTGATCGAGGATTTGCGCGCGGCCGGTTTCCCCTTCGCGCTGGACTGGTTCGCGCCGTTCCTGGAATTCCGCTTCCCGCGTTACGGCACGCTACAACTGGATGGACAATGGGGCGACATCGCCATCGAACTGCGCACCGCCATCGAACCCTGGCATGTGCTCGGTGAAGAAAGCACCAGCCTGGGCACCGCGCGCTACGTCGATTCCTCGGTGGAACGCCTGCAAGTGAAAGTCACCGGACTCACCGACAGCCGTTATGTGTTGGCCTGCAACGGCCGCCGCGTGCCGTTGCGCTCAACGGGCACACAGGGCGAATACGTCGCCGGCGTGCGTTACCGCGCCTGGCAACCACCGTCGGCCTTGCATCCGACCATCGGCATCCACGCACCGCTGGTGTTTGATCTCATCGACACCTGGAACGGCCGCGCCATCGGCGGTTGCACCTATCGCGTCGTACACCCCGGCGGACGCAGCTACGAGCGCTTCCCGGTCAACGCCTATGAAGCCGAATCACGCCGTCACTCGCGCTTCCAGGAGTGGGGCCACACACCCGGCAGCTTCACGCCACCGCCGTGGCTCACACCGCTGGCGCGCTTCTATCCCAACGGCACACCGCCCGGCCCGATGGCACCACCGCCGGAAGAACCGCCAGGCGAGTTCCCGCACACACTGGATTTGCGGCGACGTTGACCCGCCTGCATCGACGGCGAAACCGAAACACTAACGCATCACGCTGTGGCTGAAGAACGCTACAACGAGATCGACAGGTTGCATGTTTAGCGGAATCCCA
>JACRMO010000054.1:0-3531 GCA_016214925.1 Gammaproteobacteria bacterium | reverse complement strand
TTTCTCGTTGGGGTTGAACGTCATGAGGATCGGGTAGCCGTCGGGGATGCGGAAGGGAAAGATCCACTTGCTGATGCCCGCGTAGTCTGCCGGCCCGTAACTGGCCGCGTACTCGGGGTTGGTGACTTTGATGGGAGCACCCACGACCGTGAAGGTCAGCCCGCTCAGTTCAACCAATACCTGCGGCTGGCGCTTGCAATCGCCACCCGGCGCGTACCGGCCAAAGATATCCTCCAGGCCAGCGAGGTCGGTCACCTCGACGGCATTCAGCGTGCTCACGGCCGTGAGGGTCAATGTCCAAGGCAATGCAGTCAGGAATCCGTTCCGGATACGGTGTTTCATGGCAACCACCTCGCGATCAGTCGACTCAAAGGGACGGGCTGGACCCGCGTTCATCAAAACCTGTCAACGGAATGAGACGTTAACTTAATCAGGGCGCTGCTTCTCATTGTAGCGGGAAGTGGGCTGATTATCGGTATGTCGAAACCGCCCCTTTCTGGCCCGTCTATCAACGCTACTCTCTGTGAGGCTTTGCCCGCGATGCGTTTGTGCTCGGCATCTGGCGGGTATCTGCTATAAATACTAAGCATCAGACTGCTCAACAAAACAAATGGGATGGGTGATTCGCATGGACCAACAATCTTACGAAGACGGAAGAACTGGACAAGCGTCGGGACCCAATACAGACACGAATTCGTACCGCTTGGGCCAGGCCGCACGAGACGCCGGCACCTACGATGCCAGCTGGGAAACCGGCAATCAGGGATCCGAATCCAGCCAACCCATCATAGCGCCCAGAGCCACGGTTGATGGCATGACCTTCGTCTACATGGTCATTTCTCCGCTGTTGTTCATGGTGTACCCGGCGCTGGGGCTGACGATCCTGGCCGTCTTCTGGGGCACCCTAAAGCTCGTGCAGTGGTCGCCGCTGACACCGGGCCTGGAATTCCTTATCGCCCTCGTTCCGGTGATTGGATCTTTCTTCCTTGGCTTAAAGCTGGAAAGACAGGTAACGAAATTCAAAATCTACCGTTTTGCGCGAGGCTTGGCCCGAATGCTCTTTGCCTTCGGATTTTCGGTGCGGCTGGCCTTCGGCAAGGACGACCAAATCACTCCCGACAACGTCCTCGATTTAATCTCCCCTGACATCGTGCTCGTGGGGATCATCGGGGCGGTCATTGCCCATTTTCTGGGCCGCTGGCTGGATGGCATCTTCTTCCCGGTGACTTATGCACCAGGATCCGCGGCCGCGAAAAAAGTACAGGCCAAAGAACTCAAGAACCCCAACGCCATCACAACGCTTTCAGGCAAGGTCAGCGAGATAAAAAAGATCGGACGGAAACAATGGAGCTTTCGGATCGATAACCATCCGGTCATTTTCAGAGAAGGCATGAACCCACTGGAAGTATCCAATGGTGATCCGGTCACGGTCGCAGGTTTTTCGCGCGAGACTTTCAAGGTTCTTGGACTCCTGCACGATCGCAATGAGAATCTCGACTGGGCCACCCCGCCAAAAATATTAGTTGTCCTTTTTAGCCTGGGGGCGGTTGTGATTGCCTTGTACATCAAGCCCGCCATCATCGGCATTCTGATTCTGGGCGCTGTCCTGGTGCTGTTTGGAATCCGGCACGCGAAAAAAAGAAGGGTCGAAAAAGCTATCGATCTCCTCGGGGATATCAAGCTCAGGAAACGCCAGGCGATGAGTGTAGCCGCGGGCGCCTGAACCTGATATTCGGGGTCAGAAAAAGAACTCTGGAAATGCCGATTCATTCACTCTGACCACATACGCACTATCAAGATCGACAGCCACAGCAGCAGCTTCTGGTCCGCCACCCAGTACACCGATGCGCATGCGCTCGGCATCCTGGAACGGCAACGTGTCAAGCTGTGGCTGAGGAGCGCCTACGGTGAGATCGACAGGTTGCACGTGTAGCGCCCCCTCTCGACCTTGAAGTGACAGATTTCCTGTACCCGCCGCGACTGCGGGTCAGTGGCGACGTACTTGTGTGTAATCGTGGCCTTAAATAGTCACCCGCTATCACCCCGATGGCGACATTCAATTAGCACCCGGCAGTCACCCCTCGTACGCTGTGTTCCACAGGCCGGGTGCCGGGGACCGCATCGTGACGTGGGGCAAGGCCTCTCCCCAGGATGGGTCTAGTATCCGACGCTTGTCGCACCGCATGGCGAGTCCGTTCAACCCGACAGGCCCGCGGTAACCACGTAACGGCCGTTTAAATGCCGTATATCTTTCTACACACACCACACTGCGCAAACGAGATAAGGAGAGATCACATGTCAACCGAAGCAAAGTGCCCCTTCGTTCACCCTGCCGGCGCCGGCCCGTCGAATCGGGACTGGTGGCCGAACCAGCTGAAGCTCGACATCCTGCGCCAGCATTCCTCCAAGTCCAATCCGCTGGGCGCGGACTTCAACTACGCAGAAGCATTCAAGACGCTCGATCTGGCGGCCGTGAAGAAGGACCTCCGTGAACTGATGACCCAGTCGCAGGACTGGTGGCCGGCGGACTTCGGCCACTACGGACCGTTATTCATTCGCATGGCCTGGCACAGCGCCGGCACCTACCGCACCGGCGACGGCCGCGGCGGCGCCGGCACCGGCAACCAGCGCTTTGCGCCCATCAACAGTTGGCCCGATAACGTCAACCTCGACAAGGCGCGCCGGCTGATCTGGCCGATCAAGCAGAAGTATGGCCGCAAGATCTCCTGGGCTGACCTGATCATTCTCACCGGCAACGTCGCGCTGGAATCGATGGGCTTCAAGACCTTCGGTTTCGGCGGCGGACGTGAGGACATCTGGGAACCGGAAAAAGACATCTATTGGGGTGCCGAGACAATCTGGCTGGCAGGCGATATACGCTATGCCGGTGGTTCTGAGGGTGTCGTCAAAGAGAACGCGGTGCTCGTATCCGACGACACGGCGGATGGACACATGCACGTGCGCAACCTGGAGAATCCGCTCGCGGCCGTGCAGATGGGCCTGATCTACGTCAACCCGGAAGGTCCGGACGGCAATCCCGATCCGGTCGCCGCCGCCAAGGATATCCGCACAACCTTCGCGCGCATGGCGATGAACGACGAAGAGACGGTGGCGCTCATCGCGGGCGGCCACACCTTCGGCAAGACCCACGGCGCGGGACCGGCCTCCCATGTGGGTCCCGAGCCGGAAGCGACCGACATCGAGGAGCAGGGCTTGGGCTGGAACAGCAGCTTTGGCACCGGCAAGGGCGGCGACACGATCAGCAGTGGTTTGGAAGTCACCTGGACCACCACGCCGACGAAGTGGAGCAGCAACTTCTTCTGGAACCTGTTCGGCTTCGAATGGGAATTGACCAAGAGCCCGGCCGGTGCGCATCAGTGGATACCGAAGCATGGCGCCGGCGCCGGCACCGTGCCGCATGCCCACGACAAGTCCAAGCGCATCGCGCCGACCATGCTGACCACGGACCTGTCGCTGCGTTTCGACCCGGTCTACGAAAAGATCTCGCGACGCTTCATGGAGAACCCGGAC
>JACRMO010000053.1:6110-10748 GCA_016214925.1 Gammaproteobacteria bacterium | reverse complement strand
CCTTGGCGAGTGGCGATTATGCGACCCGCGCACCGGAACACGGCAACGACGAATTGAACCGCTTGGCGCATGACTTCAATCGCATGGCCGAGGCTGTCGAGGAACGTATCGCCGCACTGGAAAGGAGCCGTGCCGAGATCCAGAAGCTGAATCAGTCACTGGAGACACGCGTGGTGGAACGCACACGCGAATTGGCCGAGCGCAACACCCAGCTCGCCGAAGCGATCAGTCACCTGCATGAAACGCAGGAATACTTGGTACGGTCGGAAAAATTGGCCGGTCTAGGTATGATCGTCGCTGCCGTCGCCCATGAACTCAACTCCCCCATCGGCAACGCCCTCACCGTGGCCACCGCGTTCACGGAAAAGACACGGACATTCCAGAAGGAAGCCGCAGAGGGGTTACGGCGTTCGGTCCTGCAGACCTATGTGCAGGACGCCGGCATCGCCGCCGAACTCATCGAGCGCAATATTGACCGTGCCGCGGAGTTGATCCGCAGTTTCAAGCAGGTCACCGTCGACCAGACCAGCTCGCAGCGTAGATCCTTCAACTTGCGGCAAACGCTGGAGGAACTGGCGGCTACATTGCGACCAACGTTCAAAAAGAACGGCTATCAATTGTTATTGAACATACCCGCAAACATTGATCTGGACAGTTACCCCGGCCCACTCGGTCAGGTAATCAGCAATTTCGTGACCAATGCCCTGCTGCACGCCTTCGAAGGTCGCCGTGGTGGAACCATGCGCCTGAGTTGTACACCCTGCGGCGAGGATCGGATCGAGCTCCTGTTCGAAGACGACGGCAAGGGCATCCCGGCGGAACATCTCCCGCGGATTTTCGATCCGTTCTTCACCACGCGCTTGGGTACCGGTGGCAGCGGCTTGGGCCTGAACATCGTTCACAACATTGTCACCGGCCTGCTGGGTGGCGAAATCAGCGTCGGAAGCAGACCTGGACAGGGCACGCGTTTCCGCATACTGATCCCTCGTCAAGCGCCCACTACTGCGACCGCGGAATCCAGTGTGGCATATGCCAACCGTATGGACACTTCCCCGGCTCCAGACAATCACGTAAAGTGAATTCCAAACAATACTGGTCCCACTAACCACATTCTTACGCGGCAACCGCATGCCACAACCGCACCACTGGCCATCGATCCTGCTTGCCGCCCTCGTGCCCGAGCTCGCGTCGGCTGGGGCACTGCATGTCGGCGGTTTCGGCACACTGGGACTCTCCTGCTTCAGCAGCGACCAGGCCGATTTCGTGCTCAACGTACAACCGGCGGGACCCGGCCGCTCCGGCCGTTGCGATCCACGTCTGGACTCCTTGCTGGCCGTGCAGGTCGATGCCCAACTCACCCCGGTACTGGAATTCGGCCTGCAACTGACCAGCGACTACAACGCCGACGGCGACTTTGCGCCCGAGCCGACTGTTGCGCAGCTGCGTTGGCATATCAGCGACGCAGCCACTCTACGCCTGGGCCGTACCCACAACCCGGCCTTCTTGTATTCGGAATCGCGCAATGTGCGCTATGCCATGCCGTGGGTGCGGCCACCTTTGGAGGTCTACGGTCTGCTCCCCACCTATACATTCGACGGCGCGGAGATTCTATCTCAGGGTCACTGGCAGGGCTGGCACATGGAATTTCAGGGCAGTGCGGCCGTTGCGGACATCGACAACCCCAGAGCCAACGCTACCGGCACCGACGAAGCAGAGCTGAAGCAGGCCGCCCTGGGTCTTACCCTCGACCAGGCAGACATGCTATTCAAGGCCAGCTATGTTCGAGGCCGCGTCAGTTACTCCACGCCGGATCTGGATGCGCTGTTCGGCGCACTGCGCAGCCTGGGTGGCGCCGCGGGCGCGTCGCTGGCCAGCGACCTCGACCTGGACGACAGCCGCTACGATCTGTTCGCATTGGCCGCCCGCTACGAGACAGACCGGTGGCTGGTGCTGGCGGAATATGGCTATCGACCGATCGACGACAGTTTCTTCCGCGACATGCAAGGGGCCTATATCACCGTCGGACGCAACATCGGCGTCTGGATGCCCTATGCGACACTGGCGCAACGTTGGACGCACGGTCCCGATTCGGACCCGCGTGCGGGAGCCTTCGCACCCTTGGTGGATACCGTGCTGGCGGCGACCCGTTTCGACAGTCGTAGCCTTTCGCTGGGCCTGTCACGGCCAGTGCATGCAAACGCCACGCTGAAATTGCAGCTGGATTGGATCAAGCCCGACGATGCCAGCTGGGGTCTATACACCAATCACGGCTCCGACTACGACTACGCACACCCGGATGCGGATTATCTGATGTCCATCAACCTGGATTTCGTATTCTGAGAGGCGGCCTATGCGACGGTTAACACCACTCCGCATTGCCATGCTTTTGGCCGGCCTGTATCTGGCGCGCCCCAGTGCGGCGGTAGAACCGCTCGCCGTGGTCACCCACGAGCAGGCGGCGCTTCAGCACCTGTCCCGGGACGAAGCCATGCGTGTGTTCCTTAAACAGCAGCCGCTCCCGACCGCGGCGCGAAATCTGATCCCCTTCGACCGCACCGATGACTCCCTGCGCGCGCAGTTCTACCAAAGCGTCGCCGGCATGTCGCCGCATCGCCTGCGCGCCTACTGGGCCAAGCGCGTATTTACCGGCCGCGGACGCCCACCCGAATCCCTCGATGCCAACCAGGCGGCCGTTATCCTGTCGCACAACCCCGCCGCCATCACCTACACCCCCCGCGATCAGCCATTAGCCAACAGCAAAACGGTACTGTCGATCGAGTAATCTCTGGGTTAAGTCGGGGCAACCGCATCATCGAACGCCGACATGGCCAGCTTGGTCGCGCTGTTCGGTTACATCGGGGACGAGGACGATCCGCACACTTGGGGCGCGGATGCGTTAGTGGAGACACCGGGGGAGATACTCGCGTGGCTGACCACCACGGACGGCACCGCTTAACCCATACCGCACCCTGCGCAATACGCTGCGCGCTTCCGCGAAACCCTCAGACAGAAAGTTTCGTTGCGCACGTCATCAGATATTGCTGCCGCACGAGATTTCCCTGGGTGAACGCGGCGATCAAGGCTTCCAGTTCGGCGCGAAACCGCGCCAGCCGGTCAGGTTCGTCCTTTAAGGATTGGACCAGTTTCACCACGGGCGCGGCGGTGGCCTCGAAGGATTCGCGCACATGTTGCGGACTCAGGGCCGGAACGTACATCGCCTCGCGTTCGAACGCCAAGTCCGCGACCTTATCGGCGAGACGCTCGCGCACGACGTTCGGGTCGCCCCACAGCGACACCGGCGGAACCCCGGCGGGCGGCGGCAAATACTGACCCACCAGGTTGAACATGCGACCGATGAAAAGCTCGGGCGGCCACGTGGAAAAGGCGATACGCCCGCCGGGCCGCAAGACGCGCAACATCTCGGCCACGGCGATCTCCGGACGCGGCGCGAACATATGACCGTACTGGCTCAAGACCACGTCGAAGGACGCATCGGGATAAGGCAACTCCTCGACATCACCCTCGGCGAATTCGATCGCGATGCCCGCCGTTCCAGCATTCCAGCGCGCACGCTCCAGCAGCACCGGCGACAGGTCCAGGGCCTTGACCTGCGCCCCGGCGCGCGCCGCCGTTACCGCGACCACACCGGTGCCGCAGCCGACGTCGAGCAACTGCTCACCGCGTTGCACCCGCGCGAAATTCACCAGACTGGCCGCCGCCGGCGTGGTGTACGCCTCGAGCGGCACGAACAACGCCCAGCCCTCACGCTGCGCGGCCTTGAATTGCGAAAACGGATCGTTGTGCATATGTTTCTTCCGAAGGGTAAAGGGAACAAATCCTGGTAGCAGAATAGCAGAAGCCGGCCACAACGCCGACATGGTCGCGCTGTTCGGTTATGTCGAGGATGAAAACTGGGGCGCGGATGCGTTGGTAGAGACGCCGGAGGGGGGGCTGACTACCACGAGCAGCGCAGCTTCATGATTAGGGTAATTAGGCCAAAGGCTGTAACGCGCTGGATGTTTCAAATCCAGAAACAGACGCAGTGCAATATGCTACACGCAATTGCGCCCTGCCCACTACCCAGCTGATCCTCCAGCAAACGGCGGGCGTTTCAGCTGTGGAATCGGCGGCACAGGACAGCCTGTAACTTTCAGGTAACTCATATCACCTATGGTTGCCGCATAACTCAGCCAATAATGTGTGGCGAAGACCTCTGCTGGACCATACGATGCGTTGCTGCTGTCACCCACATCTGGAGGACGGAATGCGGCATTCTTGTCGACAAAATCCTCGTGACGCTTCCACTCCATTTTATATTTCATCATCGTCATTCCAGTCTCTATTTGTGCATATCCCGGGTATGCGCGTTCGAATTCTGAACAACCACGCTTCACTTCAACGGGGATGTCTGGTGAAATTTCAATAGCGATCACGTCCCGCACAATGCCGCAGACTGCCATTGCTTCATCGACACCTCGGCAATAAATAAACCCCTTATACGCTCCAGAACAAAAATCTCGACTCTCACACATGCACTTTCGCGTATTGTTGCCGGGAAGATCAAGCCTATCGAAGAGCATTAACAGCTTGAACAGTTCTGCAACAGTCCGCGGTTCCACCAACACCTTAAAACACTCA
>JACRMO010000053.1:0-5987 GCA_016214925.1 Gammaproteobacteria bacterium | reverse complement strand
CAGGACAACGACGACATACCTCTAAAAATCTGGAGTGTCATAGGATCACCTCCGTACCTCCCTTGCTTGGCGAGCTTTTCCCGAAAAAAACTCCCAACTTCATCATCCGATATCATGAGTTCGGTTCCTATGCAGGAAGAGAAATATACGCAGTATGAGGTAAGTCGAATTGGCGCAGCCTAACCCGACATGCATCTCACGCCAAGTGCCGGGTCACCCGCTGCGCTCCTAACCCGATCTACCCTATCCCGCCCGCACCAATGCTATGATGCTCACCATGTCGCCCATCGATTCTAACGTCGTCGTCTTTGCCCTCTCCATCGCCCTGGCCGCCCTGCTGGGTGGTCTGATGGTGTATCTCGTGCAACACCGCAAACAAGCAGACCTGCGCGCCGAGGCTGCGCGGCTGGAGGCTGAACTTGCCGTCGAGCGCCGGCGCGCGGAGGAACGCATCGCCGCCTTGGACGAGGCGCGCGATCAGTTGCGCGAGACCTTCGGCGCGATGGCGAGCGAGGCGCTCAAGCACAACAGCGGCGAATTCCTGAAGCTCGCGCAGGAAAACCTCAAGGCCTTCCATGTACACGCCGAGGGCAATCTCAGCCAACGCGAGAAAGCGGTCGAGAATCTGGTCAAGCCGATCCGCGAGGCGCTGGAGAAGACCGAGTTGCAGATTCGCCATATGGAGAACGATCGCAAGGAGGCCTACGGGTCGCTGACCAAGCATCTCGAAACCATGGCCGAGTCGCAACGGCTGTTGCAGGGCGAGACGCGCAATCTGGTGCAGGCATTGCGCCGTCCCGAGGTGCGCGGCCAATGGGGCGAGCTGACGCTCAAGCGTCTGGCCGAACTCGCCGGCATGGTCGACCGCTGCGATTTCTACGAACAGGAACAGGTGCAGACCGATGCGGGCCGGCAGCGGCCGGACATGATCGTGCGCATGCCCGACGGGCGCGAGATCGTGGTCGATGCCAAGACGCCGTTGGACGCCTACCTCAGCGCCATCGAAGCGAGCGACGACGAAACACGCAAACGCGAACTGGAACGTCATGCGCGCAAGGTGCGCGAGCGCGTGCGCGAACTTTCGGCCAAGGCCTATTGGCAGCAGTTCCGCAATGCACCGGATTTCGTGGTGCTGTTCATCCCCGGCGATCAGTTCCTCAGCGCCGCGCTGGATCAGGATCGTTCATTGCTGGAAGACGCGCTCGCCGCCAAGGTCATCCTCGCCACGCCGACCAGTTTCGTTGCGCTGCTGCGCGCGGTGGCCTTCGGCTGGCGTCAAGAAGCACTCAATGAAAACGCCGAGCAGATTCGCAAGGTCGGCGAGGATTTGTATCAACGCTTGAGCACCTTCGCCGAGCACCTCGGCAAAGTCGGCAGGAGCCTGGATGCCAGCGTCAACGCCTACAACAAGGCGGTCGGTTCCTTCGACAGCCGCATCCTGCCCGGCGCGCGCAAGTTCACCGAACTCGGCATCGCCGCCAAGACCGAAGTCGCCGAACTCGATCAGGTCGAGCACGCGGCGCGTACGGTGCAGTCCGCCGATGCGTCCGCCACCTCAGACAACGAATCGATCGGCGCCGAGCATTGAACCGCCAAGGCGCCAAGTACGCCAAGAATATCTAGATGAACGACCATCATGCTCTTCCAATAAATTCTCTTGGCGTACTTGGCGCCTTGGCGGTTCAAATCTCTTTCTTGGCGGCCTTGGCGCCTTGGCGGTTCAACGCGTTTGACGTACCAACACCATGACCGACCGCGCTCTGGAACAGGCCTATGCCGAATGTCTGGCGTTGGCACGCAATCACTACGAAAATTTCCCCGTCGCCTCTTGGTTGCTGCCGCGCGCGCTGCGCCGTCCCGTTGCGGTGATCTATGCCTTCGCGCGTCAGGCGGACGATCTCGCCGACGAAGGCGATCTATCGACCGAGGCACGGCTGGGCGGACTCGCAGTGTTTGATGCGATGCTCGATGGCATTGCCGCGCAAACACCGCAAACCACAGCCACGGGACTTGCGCTCGCGGCGAGGTCATGGACTACTGTCGTCGCTCGGCCAATCCCATCGGCCGTCTGTTGCTGCATCTGCTGCGACATACCGATGAACATGACCTCGCCTGTTCCGATGCCATTTGCAGCGCGTTGCAACTGATCAATTTCTATCAAGACCTCGCGCAGGATTACACGGAGAGCAGGCGCATCTACATTCCGCAGGAGGAGATGCAACGCTTCGGCGTCGATGAGGCGCATTTCCGCGAACGACGCACCGATCTGGGCATGCAGCGGCTGATGCAGCACCAATACGACCGCGCCTTCAAGCTGCTGCGTGCCGGCGCGCCGCTGGCCAAACGTCTATCCGGCCGCTTCGGCTTCGAACTGCGCCTGACCGTACTGGGTGGTCGGCGGATTCTTGAATATCTGGATAAGAACCGGGCGGATGTCTTCGCACGGCCACGGCTGACGCGCGTCGACTGGCTGAAGCTCGTCTGGCAGGCGTTGCGCGGGCGCTGACCCGATGCTGGGTGCCCGAATCCGGCCAATCGTTTATGCTTGCGTCCATGCCCAGCACGTCCACCCAGGCCGATCCCCTCGCCTACTGCGAGGAGAAGGCGGCCAGCAGCGGTTCCAGTTTCTACTACGCCTTCCGCTTTCTGCCGGACGACCAGCGTCGCGCCATCACCGCGTTGTACGCCTTCTGTCGCGAGGTCGATGACGCGGTCGACGAGTGCAGCGATGTGGGTGTGGCGCGCATCAAACTCCAATGGTGGCGCGATGAGGTCGGACGCATCTTCGACGGCGCGCCGCAACACCCGGTCGCGCTAGCCCTGCGCGAACAGATTCAACAGCGCAATCTGCCCCGGGAATATTTTCTGGAAATCATCGACGGCATGGAAATGGATCTCGACCGGCACCGCTATGAAGCTTGGAAGGATCTCGCGCTGTACTGCCATCGCGTCGCCGGTGTGGTCGGCTTATTGTCGGCAGAGATCTTCGGCTACACCAACCGGCAGACACTCAAATACGCCAGCGAACTCGGCACGGCGTTTCAGTTGACCAACATCCTGCGCGATGTACGCGAAGACGCGCGACGCGGGCGCATCTATCTGCCGCGCGAAGACATGCAACGCTTCGGCGTCAACGAACAGGACATATTGAGCTATCAGCACACGCCGCAGGTACAGGCTCTGTTCGCGCACGAACTTGAACGCGCCCGCAGCCATTACCGCAAGGCGCTCGCACTGTTGCCTACGGAAGATCGTTACGCGCAACGCTGTGGCCTCATTATGACCGCCATCTATCAGGCCACGCTCGACGAGATCGAGCGCGACGGTCTGCGCGTGCTGGATCGCCGCGTCGGTCTGACACCGTTGCGCAAACTCTGGATTGCCTGGCGCACCGCGCGCCGCGAGACGCGCCTGGCCACGTCGCATGGCTGAACCCACGCCCAAACCCGACAACGTGCTGGTCGTCGGCGGCGGCTGGGCCGGTATCGCCGCGGCCGTCGAACTCACCCAGAACGGCATTCCGGTCACGCTGCTGGAAGCCGCGCGCCAGCTCGGTGGCCGCGCGCGCTGTATCGCCTTCGGCGATCAACGCATCGATAACGGCCAGCATCTGATGATCGGCGCGTATCAGGCCATGCTGCATCTGATGATCACTGTGGGCGTCGACCCGGAAACGGCATTTCTGCGCCAGCCGCTGGATTTGCATATGCGCGGCTTGCGCCAACCGGAATTGCGCATGCGCGCGCGCAAGTTGCCCGCGCCGCTGCATCTCGCCTGGGCGCTGGCGACGCTGCGCGGCCTGCCACCGCGCGAACGTCTGCAACTGCTGCGCTTCAGCGTGCGCCTGTTGCGCGGCAAAATCGTGCTTGAGCACGACATCACCGCGCAGGCCCTGTTGCTGGGTGAACGACAAGGCGCGCGCGTCATCCGCGCATTGTGGGAACCCCTGTGTCTGGCCTCCATGAACACACCGCTGGCCGAGGCGTCGGCACACGTATTTCTGGAGGTGTTGCGGCGCACCTTCACCACGGAGGCCAACTACTCCGACCTGCTGATTCCCAAAAACGATCTCGGTGTGCTGCTGCCGGAACCGGCGCTGGATTTCATCGAGCGTCGTGGCGGAACGGTTTTGCTCAACCATCGCGTCGAGCATCTGCTCGTGGATGACGAGGGCTGTCGCGGCGTGACATGGCGCGGTGGCGAACTGACCGGCCGCCGCGTTGTCCTCGCCGTGCATCCGGTCATGTGCCGACGGCTGCTGGCCCCGCACCCGGCACTGGCCGGGATCGCCGCCGAGCTGGCGCAGTTGCGTCAGGAGCCCATCACCACGGTGTATCTGCGCTATCCAGAGCACGTCGCCCTCGACAGTGCCTTGCAGGGTTTGCAGGACGGCATCGGCCAATGGATCTTCGACCGGCGCATCGCCGGCCATCCCGGCCTGATCGCGGTGGTCATCAGCGGGCGCGGCGAACATCTCGACCTGGACAACACGATCCTGGGTGAAAAGATCGGCGCGGAACTGGCCAAGCTGCATCCCGACTGGCCCGCCCCGCTCGCCACCCGCGTGATTCGCGAAAAGCGCGCCACCTTCGCCGCGACCGTCGACGTGGCCCGCCATCGCCCGGCCACCATCACGCCGATCCCCGGCCTGTGGCTGGCCGGCGACTTCACCGCTACGGGCCTGCCCGCCACGCTGGAAAGCGCGGTGCTCAGCGGCCAGCGCGCCGCAAAGGCGATCCTGGGCGAACCCGCCGCTCTCTAAACCAAGAAGTTCACTCAACTTTACCCCGTAAGCGCCGACACAAGGCTGGATGAGGGCAGGTCCGATTTGCCTGTCCCGTGTGGCTTTGCAGGTCGCTTATGGAAGAGAAAGTCGATATTCACGAACTCAAACCCGGGATGTACATCGCCCGGCTGGACCGGCCGTGGCTGGAGACACCGTTCCTGTTTCAGGGTTTCCTGATCCAGGATCACAACGATATCGCCGAACTGCAACGCCATTGCAAGTTTGTGTATATCGATATCGAGAAGGGCGAACCCGCCAAACAGTATCTCGATATCAAGTCCGGCCAACCGCAGCGCGCCGACGCGGATCTGAAACGCATCTGCCGCAGTGCCTCCGGCAATCCCGCCTACCCGGATACCGTCAGCGTCGAGGAAGAACTGGCGCCGGCGCGCGACAGCCATCACGTCGCCTGTGAGCGTATCAGCAACATCCTCGACGACGTGCGTTGCGGCCGCAAACTCAACGTCGTCGCCGCGGAGCAAGCGGTCAACAACATGATCGAAAGCATCCTGCGTAATCCGGATGCCTACATGTGGCTCACCAAACTCAAGAACAAGGATTCCTACACCTACGCGCATTCCATCGACGCCTGCGCGCTGGCCATCACCTTCGGCCGGCATCTGGGCCTGCCGCGCCAGGAACTCGAACAGGTTGCCGTCGGCACGCTTCTGTTCGACATCGGCAAGATGAAATTACCGGAGGAATTACTGGATAAGCCTGGACGGCTCAGCGAGGAAGAGTTCGCGTTGATGCAGGAGCATGTTGCGCACAGCGTGCATCTGATGGCCGACACAAAGGGCATCAGCCCAACCTCCATCGAAGTCGCCTACAGCCATCACGAACGGCACAACGGCCTCGGCTATCCGCGCGGATTGACCTCGGAGAAAACTTCGGTGTACGGCAAGATCGCCGCCATCGTCGACTGTTACGATGCCATCACCAGTGACCGGCCCTACTCCGTCGCCGTGTCGCCGCACGAAGCCATTCGCAGTCTGTACGAATGGCGCAATGTCGATTTCCAGGAGGAACTGGTCGAACAGTTCATTCAATGCCTTGGTGTGTATCCGACCGGCACGCTGGTGGAACTCAACACCGGACAGGTCGGTATCGTGCTGTCGCAAAACCGTGTGCGCCGGTTGCGTCCCAAGGTGATGCTGGTGCTCAACGCCGACAAACATCTGTACAACATCGCGCCGACCGT
>JACRMO010000052.1 GCA_016214925.1 Gammaproteobacteria bacterium | reverse complement strand
CGGCAGAGGCACCCAAGGAAGAACCGCCCAAGGAAGAACCCCCTAAAGAAGCGCCGCCCAAGGATGAAGAGCCGCCCGCGAAGAAAGGCATGAATATCGGCCTGATCGTCTCGCTGTTCGTGCTGGCCAACTTGGTCGTGGGTGGAGCCGTCGGTGGCTTTATCTTCTGGCGTCGGCGCAAGGCCGCCAAGGCGGCCGTGGCTACCGATGCCGATGCCGACGAGGACGACGACAAGAGCAAGAAGAAAAAATAAACGGTCGCCGCTATGGTCAATCTCAATCTCTATGCACTACTCGGTATCCTGGAAGTCATCCTGGTCATCGTAGTGTGGGCGAGCGTGGCGTCCGTCAAGTTGCGTGGCGCGAGTCGTGATGTCGCGTCCTTGCGTAAGCAGTTGAGCGAGGCACCGATCGTCTCCGCGCCAACCGTTGCGGCACCGGTAGCCGCGCCGGCCGAGCCTAGCGCGCCGCCACCGGAATATGCGGATTTTCTGCGTGAGCAGATCGAGCGTTCCAATTTATTGCTGGGCGAGGATCTGCCGGCGCAAGCACAAGGCGCATTGGACGCCGCACAGCAGGAGGATTCCGCGACACTGACTCGGCAGATGCTGGCCGCGCGCCATCAATTTCTGCAGTTGGAACTGGATACGCAGGACGCTGCTGGTAGTGGGGACGACGATGTGCAGGCGCAGCGGCAGCGCATCGTCGCCGGCATGCAGGCGTTGCTCGACGGCTTGAGTTGGAAACCGACGCCGCCGACTGACATGGATGCAGCCGCAGACGCGGAATCGGTGGCCGTACCCACCGGCCGCAGCGAAGTCACCAAGTTGCAGGAACAGATCGGTTATCTGCGCTCGGTCATCGACAATCAACACAATGTCATGCGCGAGCTGCGCCACTTGCTCGAAGCGCATGACGGTGACTCCGAGGATCTCCAGGCGGCACTGCGCAAATTGGGCGATGCCGAGGCGCAGGCGGTCGAGCTGCACCGCTGTCTGGAAGTCATAGAACAGGAGAACGAGCGGCTCAAGGGCACGGGACGCGGTCAGCAGGGTATCGCCGCCAGTCCGGATGCGGACATGCTGCGTGATCTGGTGGGCAATCAGCAGCGCACCATCGGCAAATTGCAGAGTATGCTGCGGCACATCGTGCCCGATGGCGGCAAATCCAGCGAGTTGGAGGACGCTATCAACAAAATCCAGCGCTCCAACAACGAACTCAATTCCTGTGTCATGGTGCTCGAAGACGAGAACACCATGTTGCGCAATAAGGTGGAAAGCCTGCAAGAGCGCCTTGCCGATATTGAAGCGGGTGCGGCCGATACCGAATCGAGTGTGCAAGTGCCGGAGATGGTCGCGCAGGCTGGGTCCGATGTAATGGACGTGTCTGGTGAAGCGCCAGGCGAAGTTGTCGCACCGGCACCGAAAGCGGAATTGGAACCTGAACCACCGCAGTTGGTGTCAGCCGACGCGGATTTCGATGTCGATGCCTTGTTGGAATCCGCGGCGGCACCGGTTGTGTCCGAAGTGGCTGCGGCCGATGAGGACATCGATGCCTTGTTGGAAAGCTTCGCCCAGGGTGCCGCGCCAGCACCGGCACCTGAAGCTTCCACGCAGACGCCGGTTCCGGCGGAAGACGATACCGATGCTTTGCTGGCGGACTTGTTTGGCGATACGCCCCCAGCGTCCCGCTAGCGTTCGTATGAACCGGCATTTCTAGCGCGTGCCGCGTATTTTCCGCAATCCCTCGTAATCGCGCAGCAGACAAGCGTTCTTCGCCGCGTAGGCGCGCGTGTCGTTGTGAAACAGCACATAACTGTCCAGCCGTTTACGCCGCCAGTTGGCGATGCGGGTCGACCATATCCGCAGTCCGGCCGAGGTGTAGCGCCCACCGGCACCGGGGCCGTACAGACGCACATACACAAAGCCGCTCGTGACGACATCGCGGTGTTCGCCCGGCATGGCATCGTTCACGCAGAGCGCGGCGCCGTGTTCCCGAAGTAGCGCATAGGTGGCCGGCCGCAGCCAATCCGGATCGTGAAACTCGAAGGCATAGCGGAACTCGCCGGGCAGGTCCGTCAGAAAGCGTTCGAGGCGGTCGAGATTGCAATGCCAGCGCGCGGGCAGACTGAACAGCACCGGTCCCATTCGATCGTGTAGACCACTCAAGTGTTGCAGCGTGGCGGTGACCAGTTGCGCGCAGTTACGCAGTTTGTGGACATGGGTAATCAGTCGCGGTGCCTGTACCGTGAAGCGGAAATTTTCCGGCACGCTACTCAACCAGGTCGCCGCCAGGTTGCGATCCAGCGGCTGGAGGCGGGCCGCATCCAGTTCCACGGTATTCAGTTGCCGTCCATAGTGATCCAGCCAGGCGTGCGCGGGCATGTGCCGCGGATAGAAGCGTTCGCGCCAATCCGCATGGTGCCAGTCGGCCGTGCCGATGAAGGAGGTGTTTGAATCAGTCATGTCTCTGGATTGATATGGGGATCGGTAGGGCCTGCGGCGCTACATCCGGAAATAATGGCCACTGCCGCGGATACGTCGTCGCCAGTAGGTGTCGTTCAGCGAATCGAGGCTGACCCGTTTGCCCGCGCCAGGCGCATGCACGAATTGCCCCGCGCCGACGTAGATGCCGACATGGGAGATCTTGCGGCCGTCCGTATTGAAGAAAACCAGATCGCCGGGTTGCAGATGGTGTTGCGAGCTGGGGTGGGCGGCGCTGAACTGTTCGGTGGCGGTGCGCGGGATGGCTATGCCGGCGTTGCCGTAGCTGAAACTGGTCAGGCCGCTGCAATCGAAGCCGCGCGGGTTGCTGCCGCCGACGCGATAGGGTGCGCCGAGCATGCGCTGCGCGGTCCGCACGACGGTGGCGCGCGCCTCCGCGCTCGGGTCCACGGGTACCGTCAGGGTAGCCTTGGGTTGGGTGGCGCAGCCGCTCACGAGCAGATAGAGCAGGCCCAGGCCGGCGAGCAGCAGCCAATTGCGCGGATGAGTTGGCAGTTTATGCGGTTTATCCATTGGGGTGGCTGACAGCGGGGCACGGCTCGCGTACCCTTATGCGCGTTGCGATTTTCGTCCAATGTTCCATGTGGCTGGGCGTCCGCTATGGCTGGACGTCCTGTGTACCCGGATCACGATCCGGATTCTCTAACCCAGTTCAAATTCTGACTTATTCATGGCTGCCCGCCGCCGCTCGAAACGGAAACCGACCACTGCGCGCCGTACCCGGCGCTCCTTCCCGCTGCTGCAACTGCTGGTGGTCGTCATCGTTGCCGCCGCTGGCTACCTCGCCTACCTGGACATTATTGTGCGGGAACAGTTCGAGGGCAAACGCTGGGCGTTACCGGCACGCGTGTTCGCACGACCTTTGGAATTGTATGCCGGTCGCGCCCTGGCGCCCGAGCAACTCACTCAGGAACTGGATCGGCTCGGTTATCACAGTGTGCGCGATCCGCAGCGTCCCGGCGAATACAGTCGTAACGGCACGCGCTTCCAGATCAGTACCCGCGGCTTCACCTTCTGGGACGGCGCGGACCCGCCGCAGCAATTGGCTGTGGAATTCTCCGGCGACTGGATTACCGCACTGGGCGATCGCGTTCAGCACAAGGATATCGATCTCGCGCGGCTGGACCCCCTGCAGATCGCCAGTATCTATCCCTCCAAGCAGGAAGACCGGCAACTGGTCCAGCTCGCACAGGTGCCGCCGTTGCTGATCCAGACACTGATGGCGGTCGAGGATCGCACGTTCTATGAGCATCACGGCATCTCGCCGAAATCGCTGTTGCGCGCCACGGTGGCGAACGTGCGCGCCGGTGGCGTCGTTCAGGGCGGCAGCACGCTCACCCAGCAATTGGTGAAGAATTTCTTCCTCAGCAACGAACGCACCGTGCAGCGCAAACTCAACGAAGCCGGCATGGCCCTGCTGTTGGAAGTGCATTACAGCAAGGACGAGATTCTCGAGGCCTATCTCAACGAGGTCTATCTCGGGCAGGACGGTTCGCGTGCGGTGCATGGTGTCGGTCTCGCCAGCTACTTCTATTTCGAGCGCCCGCTCGATCAACTCGAACCCGAACAGTTCGCGTTGCTGGTGGGCATGATCAAGGGCCCGTCCTATTACGATCCGCGCCGGCATCCGGAACGCGCCAAGCTACGCCGCGACTTGGTGCTCGACACCCTGGTCGAACAAGGCATTCTGACGGCCGAACAGGGTACGCAAGCCAAGGCGCGGCCCTTGGGCGCGCTGCAACGCCCGTCGCTGGCGGTGAACGCGCATCCGGCGTTCCTGGATATGGTGCGTCGACAACTGCGCAGCGATTACCGCGAAGAAGACCTGACGTCCGAAGGTCTGCGCATTTTCACCACGCTGGATCCACTGGCGCAGCATGCCGCGGAGGATGCGCTGACCAAACGCCTGGCGCGCATCGAGCGCGATCGCGGCCTGAAGGCCGACACACTGCAAGGGGCGTTGGTCGCCACGGCCATCGACAGTGGCGAGGTGCTGGCCCTGGTCGGCGACCGCAATCCACGCATGGCCGGTTTCAATCGCGTGCTGGATGCGGCGCGGCCGATCGGCTCGCTGGTGAAACCGGCGGTGTATCTCACGGCGCTGATGCAACCGGAGCGTTACACCCTGGCGAGTCAGTTGGAGGATACGCCGCTGCGCATGAAGGCCGGCGACGGCCGCATCTGGACGCCGGAGAACTACGACCGCCAATACCGCGGACAGGTGTTGTTGTTCGATGCGCTGGTGCATTCCTACAACGTACCGACCGTGCGTCTGGGTCTGGATATCGGTCCCGAGCGCGTCGTCGATACGCTGCGCAAGCTCGGCGTGCAGGGCGAGTTGAAGGCGTATCCGGCCTTGATGCTGGGTGCGGCCGATCTGACCCTGATGGACGTGACGCGCCTGTATCAGACACTCGCCGCGGGTGGCTTTCGTTCGCCGCTGCGCGCCATCCGCGCGGTGCTGGCCGTCGACGACACACCCTTGCAGAGTTATCCGTTGAAGGTGGAGCAGGTGCTGGATGCCGACCAAGTGTTCCTGGTCAACGCCACCTTGCAGGCGGTGGCGACCGAGGGTACTGCCAAGGCCTTGGGCGCGCGCTTCGGCGTGGACGCGGGCATCGCCGGCAAGACCGGCACCACCAACGACAAACGCGACAGTTGGTTCGCCGGTTTTACCGGCAATCAGTTGGCGGTGACTTGGGTCGGCCGCGACGACAACAAGTCGATGGGCTTGAGCGGTGCCAGCGGTGCGGTGCCAATATGGTCGGATTACATGGCCGAGCTTGGCGTGCAGCCGCTCACCTTGCCCAGTTCCGAACGCATCGAATGGGTGTGGATCGATCGCGGCAACGGTCTGCGCGCGGACACCAACTGCGCCGATCGCGTACAATTGCCGTTCATCGTCGGCAGTACGCCGCAGGCATGGTCGTCCTGCGCACGCGGCGAGTTGTCCAAACCGATCGAGTGGTTGAAGGGATTGATCCGATGACCCAGCGCATACGCATCACCGTACTGATGACGGTACTGCTGTTGCAGGCCTGCGCGACGAATACCGTGAGTCAACGTTATCCAGGACCGGTGACCCAGCGTGTCCCGCCCAGACCGAGCGCCGAGCGGCAGCCAGCGCGTCCGGCACCGCTGCCGCCGGGCACGCCGAGCATGCCGGCCCCGCCGAGTGAACCTGCCCGAGCCGCGGACAGTCCTGCGGTTGTCGCCTTGCTCGACCGCGCCGAGCAGCAACATCAGGGCCGGGATCTGGAGGCCGCGGCCGTCTCGTTGGAACGCGCCCTGCGCATCGAACCGCGCAACCCCACGCTCTGGCAGCGCATGGCGACGGTACGACTGGAACAGGGTGAATGGGATCAGGCCATCCAGATGGCGGCCCGTTCCAACAGCTATGCGGGACGCTACGGCGGCCTGCGCGCGCGCAACTGGCAGATCATCGCCGAGGCGCGCCGTGCCCAGGGCGACGATCAAGGTGCCGCCGACGCGGAACTCAAGGCCCGGCAACTCGAATGATCGGCATGCCCGCCGAGAGCCTTCGTGTACAATCCCAGCAGGGTCTGAGCAGGGCATAATGAATTATGGGGGGTTGCAAGGGGGGAGATGAGTTCTCCCCCTTTGCAGTCAGCCCGCGCAGGACTTGTCCGAGCAGG